>JAZRLT010000196.1:0-10900 GCA_045646995.1 Eubacteriales bacterium
GCGCAGATTTTGAGGCAGAATGGCGATTTAACCCGACAGGCTGTAGAAATCTACTGCCGGAGGGGAAAATCGTCATAGAAAAGCCGATATATTGAAAATCCAAAGGATTTTCTTCCTAAAAAACAAACCGCAGGTTTATACCTGCGGTTTTATTTTTTGCGGCGAGAAGTCAACTAATTTGTCGTTCACTTCATCGCGTTTTTAAAAAACGGCTTTTCGGTCTGTCCGAAAGATGCGTACGCGATCAGTCGATTCCGGCGATTACGAAGAGATAATCCTCGCAACCCTCAAACTTAATACTGAATTTCTTAAGCGAAACGCCGTGAACCTTGGGAAGAAGTCGAGAGCCGTCAACAACCGAGAAGTTCGGGAAATCCGCGAGAGTTTTGCCCGCAGCCTTGACGTAAGCTTCCTTACGAACCCAAATCTTTGCGAAAATCTCCGATTCGGTACCGTGAGCACTGTCACGAAGGTATTCCGACTCGTCAACCGAGAAGAATCGCTCGGCGAGAAGCATATAATCGATCTTATTTTCGGGAGATATAATTCTCGGGAGGTATTCGCCGTCAATACCGATCGGCTTTTCATAAAGCACGACAAGCATTACGGTATTCGCGCGGGTAATCGAAATATGAAGCTTCTTTTCGGCGCCTTCGATAGAGGGTCTTCCCTTTTCATCGTAAACAACTTTAACCTTTTGATTCTTGAGATACTCGCGTACAGCCTTTTGAATATCGCTCTGACGCTGTTTCTTTGTAGAGCTGTTTTCTAAAATAAATGTTTTAAGAGCCATTACTGTTCCTCCCCAACCGTGGGTTCATTTTCAACGGGATTTTCAATATTTTCTACGGAATTTTCAGGGTTTTCCGAGGCGTCGGACTCGGTTTCAGCCCTATCCTCGGCTTCGGTTTCGGGATCGACAGCCGCAAAACGCATTACCGTCGAGCCTTCCTCGAGACGCATTACGATAACGCCCGAAGCACTTCTTCCGTAAACGGGTATTTCGCCGACGCGGGTACGGATTATGACACCGCCGTCGGTAATAAGCATAATTTCATCGCTTTCCTTAACGAGTCTGATACCCGCAAGCGCGCCCGTCTTATCGGCAATACCGTGACAGATTATACCGCGTCCGCCGCGATGCTGGCGCTTATATTCCGAGGTTATGCTACGCTTACCAAAGCCCTTTTCGGTAATGGTAAGAACGTAAAGCTCGTTATCGTCGTCGCCCTCGGGAATTACGCCTGCGCCGACAACGTAGTCGCCCTCATCAAGCGTTACGGCACGGACACCGCGAGCCTGTCTACCCATTTCGCGGACGTCGTTTTCTGTAAATCTTATCGAAATACCGCGGTTCGTAGCAACGATTATATCGTCGTTGCCCGAGGTACGAAGTACGTAAAGCAAAGCATCGCCCTCGTCGAGATTTATCGCGTAGAGACCGCTGTTACGCTTACGCTGGTATGCAGTAAGGCCGATTCTCTTAACAACGCCGAGCTTCGTAATAAGAACGAGATTTTCTTCGTCGGTAAACTCGGTAACGGGAACGATCGCGGTAATCTTTTCGTCGCTGTCGAGCGAGAGAAGGTTTACGAGGTTGGTACCCTTTGCGGTACGTGCACTTTCGGGAATCTCATAGCATTTCTTGATATAAACCTTGCCCGTATTCGAGAACATAAGCAGGAAGTCGTGGCTATGAGCGATAATAACGTCCTCGACGTTATCCTCCTCGCGGGTACCCATAGCGGTAATACCCTTACCGCCGCGGCGCTGTGCCTGATAGGTATCGCTCGGCAATCTCTTAACGTAGCCCGCGCGGGTCGCAGTAATTACGCAGGTCTCACGCTCGATAAGGTCTTCGATAAGAATATCGTTTTCAGCCTCGACGATTTCGGTTCTACGGTCATCGCCGTATTTATTTTTGATAAATTCAAGGTCTTCCTTAATAATTGCAACGAGCTTAGTCTCGTCGCCGAGAATTTCCTTAAGCTCCTTGATAAGAGCGTAAAGCGCTTCCAAGCGGTCCTCGATCTTCTGGCGTTCCATACCCGAAAGCTTACCGAGAGTCATATCTACGATAGCCTGAGCCTGTGCCTCGGAGAGACCGAAGCGTTCCATCAATCTTACCTTCGCGTCGGAGATGCTTGCGCTCGCACGGATTATCGAAATAACCTCGTCGATATTATCGATAGCTATCTTATAGCCCTCGTAGATATGCGCTTCGTGTTCAGCCTTTGCGAGGTCGAACTTAACTCGTCTCGTAACTACCTCTTTACGGTGGATAAGATAATGATTAAGAACCTCTTTGAGGTTAAGAAGCTTGGGTACACCGTTAACAAGCGCGACCATATTAACCGCGCAGGTGTCCTGAAGCTGGGTATATTTATAGAGAAGATTAAGAACTATCTGGGCGTTAGCGTCCTTCTTGATATCGATAACGATTCTCATACCGCTTCTGCCCGACTCGTTACGGATATCAGCGATACCCTCGACGCGCTTGGTCTTAACGAGCTCGACCATACTTTCCAAAAGCATCGAGCGGTTTACCTGATAAGGAAGCTCGGTAATAATAATACTCGTTCTGCCGTTCTTTTCCTCGAAATGAGCCTTCGCGCGTACCTTTACCTTGCCTCGGCCGGTCATATAAGCCTCGTAGATACCCGAAGTACCGTAAATAGTACCGTAGGTCGGGAAATCGGGGCCCTTTATATACTTCATCAGGTCGGTTATCTGACAATCGGGGTTGTCGATAAGATATTCGGTCGCCTCGATGACCTCGCGCATATTATGGGTCGGAATATTCGTCGCCATACCTACCGCGATACCTACGCTGCCGTTAACCAAAAGGTTGGGGAAGCGCGAGGGAAGAACTACGGGCTCCTTACGGGAATTATCGAAGTTGGGCGTATAATCAACTACGTCCTTTTCGATATCCGCCATCATCTCGTCGGCAATTCTCGACATTCTTGCTTCGGTATAACGGTATGCAGCGGCGGGGTCGCCGTCGATATTACCGAAGTTACCGTGACCCTCGACGAGCATATATCTAAGCGAGAAGGGCTGGGCAAGACGTACCATCGCGTCATAAACCGACGCGTCGCCGTGCGGATGGTATCTACCAAGCACGTTACCGACGGTCGTAGCCGACTTACGGAAGGGCTTGTCAAAGGTCAATCTGTCCTCGTACATCGCGTAAAGAATACGGCGGTGTACCGGCTTCATACCGTCACGGACGTCGGGAAGAGCTCGTCCTACGATAACGCTCATCGCGTAGTCGATATAACAGCTCTTTATCTCTTCCTCAATTCCCGTATTATGTATTATTTGTTCTTCGTGATTACTGTAATCGTATTCGTGTGCCATATTTTTTTCCTTCCGCGTATTGAGCGCGACAGATTTGTTATCTTCTCACCGCGACTCAGATTACGTTTTTTCGTCTCCGCGAGTTTTTTACCTCCGCGAGGGTTAGAAAAATGTTTGTTATTGCAGATTTATTTGTAATTTGTGTTTTACAAAAAGTGATATGCTGTATTTTTAATATCGCGAGTAATTAAAAACTGTAGGGACAGGCGTCCTCGACTGTCCGTTACAAGACAATTTATTAATTTTAATAATCAAAAATATAACGAAACAATTTGATACATATTTCTTACCAATTGAAACGAATATTAATTTGTTACTAATGGACCGTCTCTGTTCACCCCCAAAAAATCTTCGATTTTCGGGGACCCCGTTGACGCCGGTCCCTACAATACAAATTTGAAAGGTCGCAACAATCAACAATTCAATTAAACAGAACTGTGCGAAAAATTCAATAAAAATCTTTGATTTTAATCGAAAGCGTTAGCGATTTTATGCGGTCTGGATCATTCTGCCAAGCCCATTAGGTGTCGAGGTTGGCGTATTTTGCATTTGCCTCGATAAACTCACGGCGCGGCTCGACCTTATCACCCATAAGAACCGAGAACAACGCGTCCGCTTCAAGCGCATCCTGAATGGTGATACGCTTCAAGATACGTCTTTCGGGATCCATAGTCGTTTCCCAAAGCTGCTCGGCATCCATTTCACCAAGACCCTTGTAGCGTTCGGCAGTAGCGTTACCGCCGAGCTCTTCGATATACATATCCCTTTCCTCGTCGGAGAAGGCATATCTTTGCTGTTTACCGCGGAAAACCTTATAAAGAGGAGGTGTCGCCGCATAAACGTGTCCCGCCTCGATAAGAGGACGCATATGACGGAAGAAGAAGGTCAAAAGGAGCGTCTTAATATGCGCACCGTCAACGTCGGCATCCGCCATAAGAATTATCTTGCCGTAGCGGAGCTTGGTTATATCAAACTCGCTTCCGATACTCGTACCGAGTGCAAGGATAATCGGGGTTATCTGAACCGACGAATAGATTCGGTCGATACGGTTCTTTTCAACGTTAAGAATCTTACCGCGGAGAGGAAGTATCGCTTGGAATCGGCTATCGCGGCCGTCCTTAGCCGTACCGCCTGCCGAGTCACCCTCTACGAGGTACAATTCGGTATATTCCATTCTGCGCTCATTACAGTCAGCGAGCTTACTCGGGAGCGAGCTCGATTCGAGCAATCCCTTACGGCGGGTCAATTCTCTCGCCTTTTTAGCCGCTTCTCTTGCACGCGCCGCAGAAATGGATTTTTCAATTATAATCTTCGCCGTGTCGGGGTTTTCTTCGAGATAAACCGAAAGCTTTTCACTTACGATACCCTCAACAAGCGTTCTTATTTCGCTGTTACCGAGCTTAGCCTTCGTCTGGCTTTCGAACTGGGCGTCCTCAAGCTTAACCGAAATAACCGCCGTCAAGCCCTCGCGGACGTCTTCGCCCGTTAACTTTTCATCGTTCTTAAGTATATTGTACTTTTTGCCGTAATCGTTAAGTACTTTGGTTATCGCCGACTTAAAGCCCGTTTCGTGGGTACCGCCGTCGATAGTATGCATATTATTTGCGAAGGAAAGGATCGCGTCGTTATAGGTGTCGTTATACTGCATCGCGACTTCCGCGTATGAGCCGTCCTTTTCACCCGAAACGTAGATAACGTCGCGATGGAGCATTTCAGCGCCCTTTTTCGCATTGAGGTACTCAACGAAGGAACGGATACCGCCCTCGAAGCAGAAATCCTCTTGAATCATCTCGCCGCTTTCGGGGTCGATCTGTCTTTCATCGGCAATACTTATCGCTACACCCGCGTTAAGGAAGGATTGCTCACGCAATCTCGTCTTAACTATCTCATAGTCGAACTCGACGGTTTCGAATATTGCATCGTCGGGCCAGAAACGAACGTGAAGACCGTGAACGTCGGTTTCACCCGTTTCGCGGAATTCCTCTACAACGTGACCGCGCTCAAACGCGATATAATAACCCTTTCCGTCGCGGTGGTTACGAACCTCAACACGCTTCGAAAGCGCGTTAACAACGCTCGCACCAACGCCGTGAAGACCGCCGGCTATCTTATAACCGCCGCCGCCGAACTTACCGCCCGCGTGAAGGATAGTATAAATAACCTCAAGCGTAGGCTTACCGACGGTAGGATGGATACCCGAGGGTACACCACGACCGTCATCGATTACCTCACAGCTACCGTCCGAATGAAGGACGACCTTTATGCTCTTACAATAACCCGCCAAAGCCTCGTCGATAGAGTTATCGACGATTTCGCTTATAAGGTGGTGAAGACCCTTTATCGAGGTCGTACCGATATACATACCGGGGCGTTTTCTTACCGCCTCAAGTCCCTCAAGAACCTGAATTTGACTGTCGCCGTAATTCGCTTCAGGGGTCTGCATTTCGTTTTTAATTTCTTCCATATTTTTCCCTCCGCGTTGTTGGTTACAACGGATTTGCTGTGTTTTAACTCGCGGGTTTTCGCTCCGCTCTCGAATAAAATTTTACAATTTTATTCGGTATTTTGTGATGTCCGTTCATTCGCATCAACCTCGTGCGCGACCTGCGGTCTTGTCCGAGGTTGCGGACATCATAAGTGTTTTTTCCGTGGCACATGTCCCCGAAAAAAACTTTATTTTTTCATTTAATTATTTCGTTATTTGTTACGCAGTTGTTTTTCTCTCCGCGTTGTTGGTTACAACGGATTTGCTGTGTTTTAACTCGCGGGTTTTCGCTCCGCTCTCGAATAAAATCCAAAGATTTCATATCGCGTACCGTAGGTATTTTTTACCTACTCCAAACCGCTTTTATCTCCGAGTCTATACGTTTTTTTATACTTTCGGTCGATATTCCCGTTATATACATTCTATCGCCGAATTCATTATCACAAACGAGAAAGCTTTTCGGTAGGTCGTTACTAAGGCTTATAACCGACGTTTCTTCCTCCTGACGGCGGAAAAAATCACGCGTGCTTTCACCTTTACTTGCCGTTTCTATATCGAAAATACCGATAATTTCGCCCTTATCGATGCTTTCGCCTTTTTCTAATTGAAGATATCTCATAGCTTGATTATAACCTGTATTAAATAAGATTTCATCCCGAGAAAATCTAACCGTTGTCTACGAAATGTCTACGATTTTTCCGTTTTTAACGAAAATACGCTTTGCTTTTCCTTCTTCGAAGGCTTCGCTTTCACAACCCGTTATTATAACCTGTCTATCCTTGATACGCGAGATTATATAATCTTTTCTATCCTTATCAAGCTCGGAAAGGATATCGTCGAGAAGGAAAACGGGATATTCTCCCGTAAGCTTCGCCGATAATTCACCCTCGGCGAGCTTTAATGCAAGAACAACGCTTCTCTGTTGACCCTGAGAGCCGTACATTCTTGCGCTTTTTTTATTTATCTGTACCGAAAAATCGTCCTTATGGGCACCGTAAAGCGCTAAAAACCTTTCCTTTTCGCTTTCCGCCTTTTCGGAAAATATTTCGCGGTATTTTTCGCGAATCTCCTCTTGGGTTTCCAAATCGCCCGCTTGAGTCTGGTAAGTAAGAGTCAAATCCTCCTTACCGTTACTCATATCCGAAAGAAAAACCTTAGCTTCTTCCTCTAATTTTTTAATATATTTTCTTCTGTTTACCGTAATTATCGCGGCGAGCGAGGCTAAACGCTCGTTATAAACCTCCAAAAGCTCGTCTACGACGTTTCCTCGCTTCAAAAGCGCATTTTTTTGAGCAAGAACGCGGTTATACTCCGAAAGAGTCGAGGCATAACGCGGAAACGATTGACATATAGCAAGGTCTAAAAACCTTCTTCTGTTATCGGGAGCTCCCTTTACAAGGCTTAAATGGTCGGGAGTAAAAATTACCGCGCGGAACTGACCGATATATTCAGAAAGACGCAACGGCATACTCTCGCCGATACGAATCGCGCGGCGACCGCTTTTCGAAAGCGTTGCGGACATCTTTTTGACACCATTCGAGGAAGAAAATCTCATTGAGATATTTCCCTTTTCCTTACCGAACGATATAAGCTCACGGTCTTTACAGTTTCGAAAGCTTTTTCCTGCGGCAAAATAAAATATCGACTCTAAAATATTAGTCTTTCCTGCGGCGTTAGCACCGCAAATTATATTTACTGCGGGATCAAACTCGATCTCGCTTTCCTCCGCGTTACGGTAATCACGGAGAACTAAATATTCTACTCTCATTATTTTATCTCCGCGTTTTATGTTATACTAAATTTGTTACTTACCACCGCGAGGGTTAAAGAACAGTTATGAGTTTAGAGTTATGAATCGCGTTCGGCGATGTTACGATACAAGCTGTTTCTACGAAACGCTTGTAGTTTTAAATTAAGAATAACCAAAGGACGTACAGATTTCGTAAAATACAATGAAAATCAATGTTTTTTTCGGGGACATGTGAATCACCCCACAAAACTTTGTTTTGCGGTGACCCCTTGCCTCGAAAAAAACTCCTATGATGTCCGCGAGTTCGGACATTTATGCACGAACTCGGCGCGAGCGTACGGACATCTATCAACCGATTGAAAACCGTGTGTTTTCAATCGAGAGCGAAGCGATGTTAGTCTTTCAATTTACAAGGAAGAACGAGATATGCATAATTGCTGTCGGGGTCCTTTTCTGCGGGCTCAATAACCATCGCGATAAGCGAGCTCGACATAGACGCGACGATCTTATCGTCCTTACAAGCACGCAAAGCGTCGAGAAGGTAGCGGTTATTAAAGCCTATTTCGATATCGTCGCCTTCTTTTTCGATCTTAATATTATCGTTTACGCTTCCGTATTGGGTATTACAGGAAATATTAAGGCGGTTATCCTCGAATTTACATCTCAAGGGAGTACGGAGCTTTTCATCAACGAGAAGGCTCGCTCTTTCCGCACTTTCAATAAACGCCGCACGGTCGATAGTCGCGAAAATACGGTTTTGAGTAGGAAGTGCGCGCTTATAATCGAGATATTCACCCTCGAGCAATCTCGAGAAGAATACGGTATCATCAAGCTTAAATATAATATATTTTGCGGTAAATTCAACGCGCAAAGGCTCTTCGCTGTCGTCAAGAAGCTTCGCGAGATCGGACAACGCCTTACCGGGTACAACGAAGGAGAAGCGGTTATCGTTATCGAAAATACAATTTTTCTCCTCGCGCATAGCAAGACGGAAATTATCGAGAGCAACAACGGTAAGAGTACGATTTTCGATCATAAACAATTCGCCGGTAAGAATAGGTCTTGCCTCGGACTGCGCAACCGCGAAAACGGTGGAATTTATAATATCCTTCATCAAGGGACGGGAGATATTAAAAGCATTGTCGCCGCCGAGATCGGGAAGATTCGGGAAAGCCTCAGCGGTAACGCCGTGAATGGTGAAATCACTCATACCGCCGCTTATACGAACCATATTACGGTCGTCGGATTCGATACAAATATCACAGTCGGGGAAATTACGCACGATAGAAGTTATCTTCTGGGCGTTGATTATAACCGAGCCCTCCTGCATAGAAATAACGTTACCCATAGTACGTACGCCCTTTTCAAGGTCATATCCGCATACGGTAAGAGTATCGCCCTTAAGGGTAAACAAAAGTCCCTCAAGCGCAGGTAAGGTGCTCTTATTCGACGCAGCAGAAGCCGCGGGAAGTAAAAGCGAAAGTAACGTTTTCTTATCCGATACAAATTTCATTTTAATACCTCGTTGTATTCTTTAGATCTTTTTAAATTATATTTTTCGACCTGTTTTGACCTTTCCACATATTAAAAATAGGTTTTCCACAGTCAAATCACAAGCCGTCCACGCAGGAAACGTCGTTTTATCTGTTGCAATTAAAAGACTCTCACGCCTTCCACAATTTCCACACGCACTACTATTACTAAATCTACTAATAAATATTCTAAAAAAGGTTTCTTTTCTTTTTCGCTCGGAGAGCTTAATTAGGATTTTTAGCCGCGAAGCTCGGCGATTATACCTTTTATTTCCTTTTCAAATAAAGGATCCTTTTGCATTTTTCTTTCGATAACGCTTATCGAATTGATAACCGTCGTATGATCCTTTTTATTAAAGGTCTTCGCTATGGATTTTTGAGAAAGATTAGTCGTTTTTCTTATTAAGTAAATAGCGTAATGTCTTGCCGCGAGAATTTCGGCGTTACGCTTATTGCTCTTAAGCTCTTCGGCGTTTATTCCGTATCTCTTTTCGGTATATCCGAATATACGGTCTATAAGCGATTCCTCGGTTTTTGCGTTCGCGAAAAATTCCGAAAGAACCTCTTTCGCTACTCGGTAATCGCAATTTTGACCGGTTATAAGGGTATGAGCCTTAAGCTTTTTAAGCGCACCCTCGATCTGACGGATATTAGTCGTTATGTTCTGGGCGAGATAGTAAAGTATCTCCATATCGATATCGTAATTGAAGTCCATCGCCTTACGCTTGAATATCGCGACGCGTAATTCAAGATCCGGCGGTTGAATATCAGCTACAAGCCCCATAACGAAACGGCTTTTAAGACGGTCCTCAAGGTTGTCTATATCCTTCGGCGCACAGTCGGACGCGAGGATAATTTGCTTATTCATCTTGAAAAGAGTGTCAAAGGTATGGAAGAATTCCTCCTGAACCGACATCTTTCCGGCAATAAATTGAATATCGTCAACAAGAAGAACGTCTAAATTACGGTATTTTTCGCGGAACGCAACCGGCTTTTTAAAGGTAAGAGATTCGACAAGCTCGTTCGTAAATTCCTCGCCCGTAACGTATAATATGTTGTAATCGGGATGGTTCGCGCGGATCTCGTTAACTATTGCGAAAAGAAGATGGGTCTTACCCAAGCCCGACGGTCCGTAAAGGAATAAAGGATTATTAAGCTCGGCGGGATGCTTTGCTACGGCGTTTGCCGCAGATTGAGCGAGCTGGTTTGATTTACCTACGACGAAATTACTGAAGGTATAGTCGGGATTGAAACGGGTCTTATAAGCGGAAACGGGCTTTTCCTCGGAGGGATTGGAGGCCTCGAAAAGCATAACCGCTTCTTCCTCGTCGGAAATAAGCTTTAATTTAACCTCAAAGCCTAAAATTTCGTTGAGCTTAAGCTTTATTACGTCGTAATACTGAGCCTCGACGAACGCCTTACGGTTTTCGGGAAGAGAAACGGTAATAGCGTTGCTGTCAAGAGAGACTATCTTCAAGGGCTCAAACCAAAGCGAAATAGTCGGCGCCGAGTATATTTTTTTAAGCTCTTCTATAAGAAAAAGCTTTATTTGTTTCAATTCGTTGTCGTTCATTTATAATACCTTTTATAAAAAGTTTTCCACATAATGTAAAAATATATATTCAAGGTATTCTACCACAAAAATAAGAAAAAGTAAACCCCTTTTATATATAAAGTTATGTTATATTATATATTATTATATATACATTATAAAGTGCCTGTGTTTTAAGCAAATTATGTTATTGACAAGGAACGATTATCGGCTATAAT
>JAZRLT010000197.1:0-6202 GCA_045646995.1 Eubacteriales bacterium
CCTTTGCGCCGGTTTCGGGAAGAACGATACCGGTATTGTTTTCGATATCCTTTTCGATAACACCGGTAAGCTTGCCGTCAGCAAGAACGCCTTCTCCCATAGCTCCGCCGTTCAAAGCGGTAAGAGCGGGATCGTCAGCAAGCACGTCGTGTTCAGCGGTGATAGTGAAGTAGATATCAGCAAGACCGTTGTAGCCTGCGGGAACGGTAGATTCCTTCAACATATAGTCGCCGTCATCGAGACCGGTCCATTCGAAGGTGGTCATTGCGCCGCCAACCAATTCAGTACCGATGATTACATATTCGCCGTCAGCGTTCTTCTTGTACAATTCGAAGCCTGCGCCTTCCAACGCGTTGCCCTCATCGTCGGTCTTATTAACAACGAGCTTATAGGTAAATACGATTACCTTATCTTTTTCGGTTTCACCGGTGCCGTCGCTGTAAGGATCGTTCGAGAATTCGAGGTAAACTTCGTTGGGGTTACCGATAGCGCCGAGAACAGCACCTTCATTCAAGGTAGCCTCGTAGTATACAACGAAAACGGTATCCTTATCAACGCCGTCGATTGCGAGAACGTCATCGCAGCCTACTTCAAAGGTGCAGTTGTCGCCGGTAGCGTCGGTAACAGCAGTGAATTCGTCAGTAACGTCAGCGGCAGGATTTGCCAAAGCAACGTCAGCTGCAGCATCAGCCGCAGATTCGTACATATAAACCTTTATGGAGTTTGCATTAAGGGTAAGACCTGCGGACAATTCATCGTGGAATACGATGGTGTAGGTCTCGTAGTTAGCGATATTGCTGGGAAGAGTAGCGGTAAGCTTGAAGGGAACGGTAGCGCCGATTTTGTGGTCAGCAGAATCCTGCCAAGCGTTGTCGGTGATATCAGCATCGGTACCGTCGAGATCCTTTACCTTCTTTTCAACGGTGGGAAGAGCGGTCTTGGGGTTGATGGTGATGGATTCCTGACCCATAGTGTCAACCATAACCAAGGAGTTTGCTTTGTTTTCGTCATCCAAATCGGTGACGTCAGCGAACATCCAGTAACCCTGAGCGATTTCGTCATTGTTACCGGTCAAGCTGTCTTCATCTGCAGCAATGCCTTTTTCAAGGATAGCGCGGTAGAGACGGTCAGCAACTTCACGCATAGTGTAGTAAACACCGTCAACGTCGCCGGTCTGTACGCTCAAATAGTCCAAAATAGCGGTGTCGGTAACCTTGGTAGCATCAGCGGGGATTACGGAGCCGGTCCAGAAATCATCTTCAGCGTTTTCGAACACTTCAATTTGAAGAATTTCGCGGTACTTTTCGTTGACGCTATAAGCATAGTTATAGCAGTCATCGACGTGATCGGTACCATCGCAGTCGTCGGGATGTTCGCCATCCTTAAGGCCGGTGGTAAGGGTCAAGAGCTGAAAGCCCTCGTAGGTTCTTCCGTCAGAACCGGTGATGGTAAGGGTCGCGTTGTCTGCGTAGACAGTGGTGCAAATGGCAAGAATAGTTGCCAATGCGAGGAGTACGGAAACTAACTTTTTCATAGTTTTGGGTCCTTTCTTTTTTGTTTTTTTGTTTTTTTGTTTTTTGTTTTCCGTTTTGTTTTTGCGTTCATCCGCGGCGCGTTTTCGCCGAGGTAAGGGAAGCATTTATCTATCACCCCTCCTTCCCCGCTTGCGCCTTTGAATGAACATATATCCAAGCGGTGTGACAATAAATATCACACTCGCAGATACCAAGGGGTAAACGCCTATTCCGCCCGTCTCGGGAAGATCATAGCTTAACAGGTCGTTCAGAATATGGATATGTCCTATTTCCTTAAAAGGAATTCGAACTATTCCCGACTCTGCCATATCTTCAGTGAAGTCCTCACACGTATCGCCGGTACCGCTACAGAAGCAGAACCAATGCTTAGTATCGTCGAGACGATATCCTGTAGGAGCGGCGATTTCCTGAATATAGTAGAGCTCATGTTCACGGAGAATTATACCTTCTACAACGTTTGTTTCAAACAGTACAATACCGTTTTCATCGGTCGTTTTGGAAGTTATCAAGCCACCGTGTTCATTATACAAGCCTAAGATTGCACCGGGAAGATATTTACCGTCTTCGGAAGAGAGTTTGTGGATCTCAACCTGATAGGCTTTAGCAGAGATATTAAAATCCGAGTAAAGCGTTTCTCCAGTGTCGTCCTTTAATTTTTGTCCCCAAAGAGATACGGTAGCCGAGTTGCTATATTTAACAGCTTCGGTAACGTTTGAGGGTATATCCAACGTTGCGTCATAATTGAGAATATATTTAACCGGTTGCGGGTGGAGAATGGTAATATCCAGAACGTGCACGGATTGACCGTTTTCCTTTATATCGCCTGTACCGTTATAATCGACCGTATAGTCCTTGCCATATTGGAGCTCGCTTATATTTCCGTTTTCATCCTCCGTCGTTATCACAAGCGAGCCGCTTATATATACAAGCGTATTAGTCATAACGTCGTGGATAAGGAGCGGTGAACCATCGGTCAGCACCAATTTCGCTTCGTTCACGGTAATTTTATACTTAGCAATATATCCGTCGTAGTATTGCGTAAGTTTCTTTTCAAACAAGTTGGGAACAGAAACGTTAACGTAATCGTTATCTACGGAAACTGATTCTTCTTTACCTTTCGGACGATAGAACAGATCGACTACGTTTTGAACGCTATATCCGAGACCCGCGTAATCTTTGATTAAATCATAGTCTTTAGTTTCATATACAAAGGTCAGGGTTACGTCTTCATCAACAGCCCAGCATTGGCAGAAATCCTTTATCTCCCCCTGTCCGTTGTCTGCTTTATACCAATACTTTCCGCATTGTCCGTTCCAGAATTGGCAATTTGTTTCGTTACAATGACATTTGGAGAGAAGCATTATTTCTTGACCGTAAGTGATACCGTTTGACTCCGGTGACCAAGAAACGTGCCAAGCGAACAAATCGTTATCAGTTGCGTCTTGAATTCGAGGAACTTTTATCGTCGTTCCCTTGTAGGACGCGGTGACCATCGACAGGTTTGCCGTATTTTCGACATAACCGACAAAATTACCATCGGGGCCGATAAGGTTCATACGGTCGAGCATATACCACTTATATTCAGCGGTCTGCCCCGGCATCATACCCGGGATAGTTACCTGAACCTCCCAAACGAAGAATCCGCCTTCGGCATTACTTATAAAGTTACCCGTCTTGTTAACTATACCGGGCGGGCTTCCGTGGTCAAAATAGGCTTCTCCTTCGGCAAAGCTATTATCGATACCGACGGAGTTCTTATAAGACACGATACCTGCTGCGTTATCGGTGACAGGCGTGGAATTATAGTCAACGTAATAAATCCAATTATCATTACCAAGCGTAACGTATCCCGCCCAATCACACCAAATAGTATCGGGGATTTTATATTCCCAGCCGGATTCGGTCCAAATAAGGTTCGGGTCTCCCGGATATACCGTCCAAGCATACCACTGTCCATCCGGAGCGCTTGCACCGAATCGCAGACCGTCCTCCATATCATCTTGGGTATACTTATGGGTTCCCGTCCAGCCTTCGTGAAGCACACGGTCGCTTAACACGCTACCGACGATATTTGAATTATCTTTACCGTAAATAGCTACGTTCCAATAAATTTTATCGGGGTTGGTTTTACCTTGAGCGTTTCCTTCGACGCCTTGCATACCCCATTTAGTAACAACGGTGTTTTGCAAGCTCTCAGGAGGTTCGACAACCGAAACCTTAACCTCGCCGTCAAATTTTATATGATCACCAGCACTCGTAAAGTGAACACCCATCTTAGCGGTTATTGTGACGTCGGTACGGTTTTTAATATTTTCATTAAATACCATCGTAATCAAGCCGTCGTCCGATACGATCCAATCACCGACGATCGTACCGTCTTTAAGCTGGAATATACCCGTACCACCGTTTACTATCAGTCCTCCGGGAAGCTGATATTCATACGTTCCCGGCAAAAAGCCGTTAGGGCTCGAAATACTCAAGGACAAGTTATATCCGGTTTCTTTATATACGATATAATTACCGTTTGCATCCTTCGGCAGTTCTCTGTTCTCCGTATCCGTAAGAGTGAAGAAATAATAACCGTCATTACCATTAAGGTAAGTGATCATATCGACAGCCGAACGAGCGAACCTTAATGAGTACATCGCAACGGCAGCCGCTTCGGGAATCCCGCCATCGGTTATATCCACGACAGGCGCAGGCAAAGCACCCAGCGTAGGAGTAGGAGTAGGAGTAGGAGTAGGAGCAGAAGGTTTGCTCGATTCGGTAGCGTCATCCTCAACGAGAACCTCACCGACTATACCCCAGCCCTCGACGGACGTGTCGCCGATAGGTATAAGCTCACCGCGGACCGAGTTCTCAACATCGCCGCGGATTACGTATATAGTCGCGTTGTAGACCGCATCAACGATACCGACGGTATTATTTTTAAAGAACACCAAATCGCCGCTTACGGGAAAATATTCATTGATATCGGCGTACTTACCATTTTTCTTCCATTGTGATGCCATTGAATCGGCACCGATATTCACAGGAAATTCCTTCACATCGGCTCGAGCAAAATTCAAGCAGAAGGAAACGAACATAGACGACCAATCTCCGTAAGGAGTTCCGTACCACGCACCGTATCGGGTATATCCGCGGCGCACGCCGTCGTTTCCGATTACGAAATTCGTATTACTTTCCTTATAGCCAACCTGTGTTTTCGCAATACCGAGAAGGTCCTTGCGCAAATCACCCGTATAGGGATAGTCGTCAAACATATCCTGCCACTCAAGTTGGGTTTCGGAATCGGATTTTTCGTCCGAATAGCAATCAATTTTATGTACGTGTTCTTCGAGCTCACAGCAAGCGCCGTCGGCATAGCACGCCGCGTCGTGGGTATGCTCCAATATTCCGCAATCGGCGTCGCCCGCGAGGGTAAGTCCGGGGCGCCTTAATATCCAGAACACGTCGAGAGAGACTAAAAGGGAGAGCACTAAAATAATCGCAACCAAACGCGATTTGACGTTTCTTCCTTTTTTTACTTTTTCAAGGCGTTCGCCTAACGTATCACGCAATGCTCTCCCTCCTTTCGTCAAATTAATTTATAATCAAAATATTTTAATAAACGAGCCCAATTTCAGAGAAGGGCCAAACTCGTATAAATACTTTACCTATTATATCCTCTTGGGGAACGGCACCGATTACGGAGTTTCGGCTATCCACGGAGTTCGTACGTTGGTCACCAAGCACGAAATAGCTCGTTCCCGGTACCGTATACGGAAACTCGATATTACAATCTCCCAAGCTTTTTTCGGTAACGTAGGGCTCGATAAGCAATTCACCGTTTACATATACGTTACCTTCCTCATCAATAGCAACCTCATCCTCGGGAAGCGCTATTACACGCTTAAGCAAAATCTTACCTTGGTAATAAAACCCGATAATGTCGCCGCGTTCGAAATTTTTCGTTTTTAAAAGAACAACTATTTCGTCATGCTCCAGCGTAGGCGACATACTATCGCCCGAAATCTGAAGAATCGGCAAAAACAGCGTTGTAATCAGGACAGCGATAGCGGCTACGACAACCAAGACGGAAACGGTTCCGCGAAGCGCTTGGCGGTAATAGGTCTTTCTTCTTATGCGCTTACGTTCGGTTTGAATCTCGTTTATCGAGGGGACCGCTATTTGTTTTTCAGATTTATTTTCCATATTTATCTTTAATTACCCTTATTATTTTCGCTCGAACGTTGAATCTTAGCCTGAAGCTGTTGCCATTTTTTATAGTCGGTTTGATATCTTATTCTAAGATCGAGAATACGTTTTTCGCCGTTTTCCATAATCATTTTAACTTTTTTATTTGCCTCTTCGACCATTCTGGAGCATTCCTTCTCGGTATCCTCCTTCATTGACTCGATCTCGCGCAAATAGATATCGGCGGTATTTTGAGCAGTAGAAAACAGACGAGTAATATCCACAGCGGCATTAGCAATATTTCCCGCTTCGGAAATATTAAGGCGTTTTTCCTCAAGCTGACCCTTTAAATCGTCAATTTCAGCCTGCATTTCTTCTTCATTCTTTTTAAGCTGATAAATAATATCAACAAGCTCGCGTCGGCTAAGACGTTTTAATTCTTTACCGTTCATACTAAAGTTCCCTCCAAGAGGCAAGCGACAGCTAAATTA
>JAZRLT010000198.1:0-7954 GCA_045646995.1 Eubacteriales bacterium
AAGAAGCTGAAGAAGAACTCTGAGATCACTGAGGACGATCTTAAGTCTGCTGAAAAGACTATTCAGGACGTTACCGATAAGCTTATCAAAGAGGTTGACGCCGCTGTTGCTAAAAAAGATAAGGAAATTATGGAAATCTAAGTTTCCGTTTAACCGAAAGAAACGGGACCCCCGTTTCTTTTGGTGTATATTCGGAAAATCTTTCTGAAGAGGTCATTATGTCGGAATTAAAACTCCCTCGCCATATTGCTATAATTATGGACGGTAACGGACGTTGGGCAAAAAAACGTCTCCTTCCGCGTACCGCCGGTCATAAGGTTGGCTTAGACGCATTTGTCAATACTGTTGATAATTGCAGCGATATGGGTATAGAATACCTTACCGTTTACGCTTTCTCGGCTGAAAATTGGAATAGGGAAGCCGCCGAGGTTTCTGCGCTTATGGAGCTTATGAGTCAGGGTATTACCCGCTATGAGCCCGAAATGCGACGTAAGAACATACGTCTTAAGCTTCTCGGAGATATCGACCGCTTCGCGCCCGTGTATCGCCAAGCACTTCGCGGTGTAGAAGAACGCCTTTCCGTTAATGACGGTATGACCTTGTGTATCTGCCTTTCGTATGGCGGACGTCAAGAGCTTGTCAATGCGTTCAATCTCCTTGCCGCCGAAGGAAAGACCGAAATTACCGCCGAGGATATCGAATCCCGTCTCTATTCTGCGGGCGTACCCGACCCCGACCTCGTTATACGTACGAGCGGTGAATGCCGTATATCCAACTTCCTTTTATGGCAGTCGGCTTATTCGGAATATTATTTCACCGACGTTCTCTGGCCCGACTTTGATAAGAACGAGCTTATCAAAGCAATTGAATCCTATTCTGCGCGCGAACGCCGCTACGGGAGGTAAAATATGTTAACAAGAATTCTTACTGCAATCGTTGCACTCATTCTTCTTATTCCGCTTCTTGTCTTGGGCGGTGTATGGGGTGCCGGTGCGCTCTTTGCGTTGCTGTCCGGCTTTTGTGTTTATGAAATGCTTGGTTGCTGCGGACTTTTGAAAAAGTGGATAATCTCCGTGCCCGCGATTTTGATTTCTGCGTTGGCGGCACTTTTGCCTATCGCTATGGAGGCTCATTTTACAGGCTGTGTGGTAACTCTTCTCGGAGGAATGCCCGCGCTTCTCGTTTGCTTTCTTATAGCGGCGGTATTGATGCATAAAACTATCGACGTCGAACGACTTCTTATGTTTTTCTCGCTTGCCGTTTATATCGCCGCAGGCTTTACTGCGCTTTCTACCGTAAGACTTAAGTTCGGACTCTGGGCTGTTGCTCTGATTCTTTGCGTGGCTTGGTTTACCGATACCTTCGCGTACTTTAGCGGTATGTTCTTTGGTAATAAAAAGCTTTGCCCCGAAATATCTCCGAAAAAGACGATAGCGGGCGCGATAGGCGGTACGATATTCGGTACGCTTTCCGCGATTCTTATTTTCTATCTCTGGGGTCATCCCTTGTACTTCGGTATTATCGGTCTCCCTCTTTCGATTATAAGCCAATTCGGAGACCTTGCAGCTTCGGTTATTAAACGCCGCTTCGGTGTCAAGGACTATGGTAAAATATTCCCCGGCCACGGCGGTGTGCTCGACCGTTTCGATAGCATAATCCCCGTGTCGATCTTCGGCGCGGCGTCTTTGTTCGCTATAAGCTACTTCTTTTAAAGAATTAATGCTTGGTCGCCGATGCGTCAAAATGCTCGAGAAAATTATAAGGTGAATTATGTTTAAAAGTATATCCTTGCTCGGTTCAACGGGCTCGATAGGTACTCAAACTCTCGATGTGGCGCGAAACCTTGGGCTTCGCGTCACTGCGCTTTCCGCAAATTCCAACGTGAAGCTTTTGGAATCCCAATGCCGTGAATTCAAGCCCGTATCGGTTTGTATCGGAGAAGATAAATATAGCGAATTCAAGCTTGCCGTTAATGATATGAATATAAATATCCTTTGCGGTGACGACGGCTTGAAGGAGCTTGCGAGCGAGGATGAATCCGAAACCCTCGTTAACGCCGTTTTGGGTATGAAGGGACTTCTTCCTACTATCGCTGCGGCTGAAAAGGGAAAGAAGATTGCTTTCGCTAATAAAGAAACTCTCGTCGCAGGCGGTACTCTCGTTACCGATGCCGTAAAACGCGGTAATGCCGTGCTCCTTCCCGTTGATAGTGAGCATTCTGCGATATTCCAATGTATCCAAAATAAAAATGCAGTAAAAAAGATTCTTCTTACCGGCTCGGGCGGCCCCTTCCTCGGCAAGGATAAGGCGTTTTTAGAAAATGTCACTCCCGAAATGGCGGTTAAGCATCCGCGCTGGAATATGGGTAAGAAGATCTCGGTCGATAGCGCAAGCCTTATGAATAAGGGCCTTGAATTGATCGAAGCGGTTCACCTCTTCGATGTTGAACCCGATAGGGTAGAGGTGGTTATCCATCCTCAAAGCATCGTCCATTCTATGGTCGAATTTGAGGATAACGCGATCATCGCCCAACTCGGTGTGCCCGATATGCGCGTTTGTATCCAATATGCGATAACCTACCCCGACCGTAAGCCTTCACCCGCCGAAAGCCTAGACCTTTTCGGAAAACAGCTCGATTTCCTAAAGCCCGATACCGATTCCTTCCCGCTTCTTGCATTGGCTAAAATGGCTATTAAAAAGGGCGGTAACTGTCCCGCTGTAATGAACGGTGCGAACGAAGAAGCGGTTGCGCTCTTCCTCGACCATAAAATCGGCTTTACACAACTTTTCGAGCTTGTAATAAAAGCTACCGAAACGGTAAATTATATTGATAACCCGTCTCTTGACGATATTATCGCCTCCGATAAGGCGGCAAGAGAATTTGTTTCTTCCAATGTTTAGGAGTAGATATTAATGCTCAATGCGATTATAACGGTTTTAGTAACGGTTTTTGTTTTCGGAATACTTATTTTTATCCACGAATTCGGTCATTATATCGTCGCCCGTAAGTTTGGGGTGGGTATAATCGAGTTCGCGATAGGTATGGGTCCGAAACTGTTTGCGTGGAAAGGGAAGTATAACGATTTTTCTATTCGTGCAATACCTATCGGCGGATTTGTGAATATGGTCGGTGAGTACGACGAAGAAATTCCCGAAGAGCACGCGTATAAAATGCCGTTAAACTCGCGTCCCGTGTGGAAACGTATTCTTATCGTTGTTGCGGGTCCGTTTATGAACCTTTTCCTCGCCTTCGTCGTTATGGCTGCAATCGTTGCTACGGGAAGCGGAATAGCTTCCACCGTCGTCGGTGAATTTACAGATAAAAGCGTTTCCGACGATTACGGATTAATGGTCAACGATAAGATAATCGAGGTAAACGGTAAAAATATCTATTGCTATCAGGATATGTCCTATAAGATAGTCTCCGACGGTATTGAGCCTTTAGATATTGTCGTTCTCCGCGACGGTAAGGAGATTGTCCTCGAGGACGTAAGGTTCGGTACTATGACCGATTCGGGAATTGCCTACGGAATGATAGATTTTAGGGTGTTCGCTAAAGAGAAGAATGTCCAAAACGTGCTTTACGAGTCCTTCTTCCAGTCGGTCTCGAACGTTTATATGACCGTTGATTCGCTTGTAGATACCTTTACGGGTCGATACGGTATGGAGGCTGTGGGCGGTCCTGTTGCTATCGGAGGAGAAATAAGTAACACTATCGAGCAAAGCGAAAGCGTTACCCAAACCGTTCGCCAAATTGCCAATTTTCTTGTTATGATATCCGTTTCGCTCGGTGTATTTAACCTTCTCCCTATTCCTGTACTGGACGGCGGACGCCTTCTTTTCTACGTTATCGAGGCGATTCGACGTAAGCCTATGAACCCCAAGCTTGAACAAAATATAAGCGTTGCGTTTGCTATGCTGCTTTTTGCATTGATGATATTCGTTGCGTTTAAAGATGTAATAAAGTTGATTTGATTATGAGAAACAGTAAAGAAATTAAAATAGGAAATATTTATATCGGCGGAAATAATCCTATTGCTATCCAATCTATGACGAATACGAAAACCGCCGATAGGGAAGCTACCCTTGCTCAGATAAAATCACTTTCTGCCGCAGGGTGCGATATAATTCGCTTCACCGTAAACGATATGTCGGCGGCTGAGGCTATCCCTTATTACGTTGAAAATAGCTCTGTTCCGCTTGTTGCCGATATTCATTTCGATTACCGCTTAGCTCTTGCGGCGGCTGAACGCGGTATTTCAAAGATCCGTGTAAACCCCGGCAATATCGGAGATAAAGAAAATATAAAAAAGGTTGCGTTCGCCTGCAAGGCTCGTAATATACCGATACGTATCGGTATAAACGGCGGAAGCGCCGAAAAAGCGATGCTTGAAAAATACGGCGGTCCTACCGCCGAGGCTCTTGCCGAAAGCGCGCTTTCCAATGCCCGTATGCTAGAGGAGTACGATTTTTCGGATATCGTGCTTTCCGTAAAAAGCTCGGACGTTAAAACTATGGTTGATGCGGCGAGAATTCTTGCCGATAAATGCGACTACCCTCTACATATCGGTGTTACCGAAACCGGTGATGTTCGTCGCGGAAATATCAAATCCGCGATAGGCATAGGAAGCCTTCTTATCGACGGTATCGGAGATACCGTGCGCGTTTCGCTTACCGATGATCCTGTCAACGAGGTTTCTGCCGCTAAGGATATCCTCTTTTGCTGCGGTATAGGCGGAGGTATAAATATCGTCTCCTGTCCCACCTGCGGAAGAACCGTCGCAAACCTTATTCCTCTCGTCGCCGAATTGGAGGAAAAAACCAGAAATATTAAAACCCAAAAACGCCTGACCGTAGCTCTTATGGGATGTGCCGTTAACGGCCCCGGCGAGGCGAAGCATGCCGACGTCGGTGTTGCTTGCGGAAACGGCGACGGCTTGCTTTTCAGAAAAGGCGAGATCGTAAAAAAAATCGATGAGAGCGAGATCATCGATACGTTATTGAACGAAATCAAAGGAATGCTTGATGCTTAACGAATTTCTTAATAAATTCAAAAAGTCGTCCTTCACTACGAGTATGAAGGATGTAATATCAAAATTCGATTCCTTCTCCGTTAAAATCGACCGCGAACGTCTTTCCGTAGCTGTCGTCGCGGAGCTTTCTTGCTATGTCGAACCGACCCTTCTTTTCGATATTGCCAATGAAATTCAAAAATCCTATAACCTTAACTCTGTTGATATCTATCCGCGCTATAACTCTGTCGAGTTTAACGAAACCTATATGTCGGGAGTTATCGAAACCCTAAAGCGCACCTCGAAGCTCGATTACCCCTTTTTTAACGGTGCGACCTATACGTTTGATAGTGACCAAGGTATTCTTGTCATAAGACTTCGTCCCAACGTTACCTCCGATATTCCCGAAACTAACGGAGCGGATAATTTTATTACCCAATGTGTTCTCGAACAATTCGGATGTAAAATCAACGTTGTGTTTGAATGCGATGAAATAGATATCGCTCAATACCGTAACCCCCGCGAAGATGAGCTTATAAAAAGTATTCGCGAGCAAAAGGTCGAAATAGCTCAGGAAAAGCCGAAGGAAACGCCCCGCGCGTCCTTCGTACAAGCCGAGGTCGGAGATGCCGACTATTTTGAATCCGGCGAAAAACGTCTTGTCCGCGTAGGTAATATGACACTTGACGTTACATCTCCCGAGCCTATTCTCGGTGACCGTAAAAGCTGGAATCTTACTCCTATCGCCAATATAAAAAACGGAACCTCCGTTTGTGTCGGCGGTAAGCTCTTTATGGTAGAAAGTAAAGAGAATTACGAGGGAGATAAAATAACCTTTACACTTTATATAACCGACCTTGCCGCGTCTATAACCGCTCGACTTTCTTGTCCGAAAAACGAAGCGCCGAAGCTTAAGGCGCCCTGTTACGTTATGATATCGGGCAAAGCTGAGCACCGTAAGATTTTCGACCGTAATACCAAAACTATGGTCGAGGACGACGAATTGACAATAAACGTTAAGGCGATAAGTAAATGCGGATACGTCGGACGTCAGGATAACGCTGAGGAAAAACGCGTCGAGCTTCATTTACATACCAATATGTCCGCGCTTGACGCTCTTTCTGACCCCGAGGATATTATGGCACGCGCCGATAAATGGGGTATGCCCGCCGTTGCCTTTACCGACCACGGTACGCTTCAATCCTTCCCGATAGTAATGTCTGCCGCGAAAAAGCATCCGAACGTAAAGCCTATCTACGGTATAGAGGGCTATCTCGTTGACGATACCTCTCGTGCGGTGTTTAACTATAACGACGAAAGCGAAACTACGTTTTCCGATTCGGAATTTATAATTTTCGATATCGAAACTACCGGCCTTTCTCCGAAAACCTGCGGTATAACCCAGATCGGCGCTTTAAAATACGTCGGCGGTGAAATAACCGGAAAATTCGATACCTTCGTCAATCCGAATATGCCTATCCCCGCGAATATTACTGAGCTTACGGGCATTACTGACGATATGGTCAAGGACGCCCCGAGCGAGGAAACCGCGGTAAGACGATTCCTCGAATTCTGCGGAGACAGCGTTCTCGTCGCTCATAACGCAAACTTCGACATTTCGTTTATCCGCCGTGTCGCGGTTGAATATAGTATAAGCTTTAATAACCCCTATCTTGATACCGTCGCGCTTTCGCGTTATATAAACAGCGACCTTAAAAAGCATACTCTCGATACTCTCGCGAAATATTATAACCTTGGCGAATTCGACCACCATAAGGCTGACGCCGATACCGAAATGCTCGCGAAGATATTCGAATGTATGTCCCGTAAGCTCGCTTCTAACGGTATAGTTACGATTAATGATATGAATAGCGCAATGGCGCATAATTCCGACCCGAAGCAATTAAGGTCGTACCATATCGTTATTCTCGTTAAAAACCTTGTCGGACTTAAAAATCTTTATAAGCTTGTTTCGCGTTCTTATATCGATTTCTTCCATAAGCATCCTCGTATTCCCAAAACGCTTCTTACCCAATATCGCGAAGGTCTTATTATCGGCTCGGCCTGCTCTTCGGGCGAGCTATACGAGGCTATTTTGGAGGGTAAGCCCGAGCGTCAGATAGAAAATATCGCTAAATTTTACGACTATCTTGAGGTTCAACCCGACTGTAATAACGGATACCTAATTGACGAAAAGAATTATACGGTCGAACAGCTTCACGATAACGTGCGCAAGATAATCTCACTTGCAGATAAGCTCGGTAAACCGATCGTTGCTACGGGTGACGTCCATTTTATGGACCCCGAGGACGAAATATACCGCCAGATAATGATGCGCGGTATGGGATTTTCCGACGCTATGCGTGATACGAAGATATATTTTAAAACCACCGAGGAGATGCTTTCGGAGTTTTCCTATCTCGGAAATGAGCTTGCTCATAAAATCGTCGTAGAGAATCCGAAAAAGGTTATCGCGGATATTGAGGCTATCAAGCCTATCCCCGACGGTACCTATACTCCTAAAATCGACGGTGCGGAGGAAGAGCTTCAAGAGCTCTGTATGCAGACCGCGCTTGAAATGTACGGTTATAACGGTGAGCTTCCCGAGGTTGTTAAAAACCGTATGGATAGGGAATTGACCTCTATAATAAAGAACGGCTTTGCGGTACTTTACGTTATTGCGCGCCGCTTGGTTCAGAATAGCGAGGAGCATGGCTATCTCGTCGGCTCGCGTGGCTCGGTTGGATCGTCCTTCGTCGCTACACTTGCTAAAATTTCCGAGGTTAATCCGCTTCCGCCTCATTACGCGTGTCCCAATTGTAAATATTCCGAATTTATTACCGACGGCTCGGTTGGCTCGGGCTTCGACCTTGACGATAAGGACTGCCCGAAGTGCGGTACTAAAATGCGTCCCGACGGCCACGATATCCCCTTCGAGACCT
>JAZRLT010000199.1:0-1624 GCA_045646995.1 Eubacteriales bacterium
GGATATGAGCCCGAAGCACTCGAAATTCTCAAGGCTAAGCGTAAGGGTGGATATAATATCGTTAAGATCGATCCTAACTACGTTCCTACCGAAATCGAGCATAAACAGGTTTACGGTATAACCTTCGAGCAGGGCAGAAACAATTTCGAAATCAATAACGAGCTTCTTGCTAATGTCGTTACCGAAAATAAGGACATTCCGGAATCTGCGGCTCGTGACCTTATAATCGCTCTTATAACGCTTAAATATACCCAGTCCAACTCGGTTTGCTACGCAGTTGACGGTCAGGCTATCGGTGTTGGCGCAGGTCAGCAGTCGAGAATCCACTGTACTCGTCTTGCAGGTACCAAGGCTGATACTTGGTTCCTCCGTCAGCACGAAAAGGTGCTAAGCCTTCCTTTTCGTTCCGATATCGGACGTGCAGATAGAGATAACGTTATTGACGGTTATATCAATCGTAACGAAGAAGACGTTTGCGCTGACGGTATCTGGCAGAAGTTCTTTACTTCCAAGCCCGAGCCCCTTACCGATGCCGAAATTCGTGAATATCTCGATTCGATCGACGGCGTTTCTCTCGGCTCCGATGCGTTCTTCCCGTTCTCGGATAATATTGAACGTGCTTACAAGAGCGGTGTGAAATATATCGCCGAACCCGGTGGATCTATCCGCGACGATGCTGTAATAGATTGCTGTAATAAATACGGTATGGCTATGGCGTTTACCGGTATGCGTCTCTTCCATCATTAATTTTGTTATTCGGAGGAACAATGAAAATACTTGTTGTAGGTGGCGGCGGAAGAGAACACGCCATCATCAGAAAGATAAAAGAAAACAAATCTGTTTCTAAAATATATGCGCTCCCCGGTAACGGCGGTATTGCGCGTGATGCCGAATGCGTTGCTATCGGCGCAAAGGATATCGATAAAATTGTAGAATTTGCCGTTGATAACGCTATCGACTACGCAGTTGTAGCACCCGATGATCCTCTTGTGCTCGGTTGCGTTGATGCTCTCGAGGAGAAGGGAATTCCTTGCTTCGGTCCGAAAGCAAATGCGGCTATTATCGAGGGAAGTAAAGTTTTCTCTAAGGAATTGATGAAGAAATATTCGATTCCTACTGCGGCTTGCGAGGTTTTTGACGACGTTGATAAGGCGCTTGAATATATGCAAACCGCACCTATTCCTACCGTTATTAAAGCCGATGGATTGGCTCTCGGTAAGGGCGTTATTATCGCGTTTACTCGCGAAGAAGCTGTTGCGGCTGTCAAATCAATGATGTGCGATAAGGCGTTCGGTAAGAGCGGAGACCGTATCGTTGTCGAAGAATTCCTTGAGGGCCCTGAGGTTTCTGTGCTTTCCTTTACCGACGGTAAGACGGTGGTTCCTATGATTTCTTCTATGGACCATAAGCGTATCGGCGACGGTGATACCGGTCTTAATACCGGCGGTATGGGTACTATCGCACCTAACCCTTACTATACTTCCGAGATTGCCGAAGAATGTATGAATAAGATATTCCTTCCTACCATAAACGCTATGAATGCTGAAGGAAGACCTTTTAAGGGTTGCCTCTATTTTGGCCTTATGCTTACAAAGGACGGTCCCAAGGTTATCGAATATAACTG
>JAZRLT010000200.1:0-9178 GCA_045646995.1 Eubacteriales bacterium
CTCCCCTGTGGCGGCAAAAACGTGCCCCCGGCACATTTTTGTTCGCCCTTCGAATCCCTTCTATTCATGCAAACAAAACAAAAAACCATCCGATTGGATGGTTTTTCGTTTTGGCAGCGGAATAGGGATTCGAACCCCAACAAACAGAGTCAGAGTCTGTCGTGCTAACCGTTACACAATCCCGCTATATTGTCTGCGCTTTTCTCGCGCGCAGACCATTCTATCATCATTTTTTCCGAAAGTCAAGTGTTTTTTTACACTTTTTTATTTTTGCCCGGTTTCTTTTCGATTTTTTCTTTTTTGGGGAGCCGAAGAAGTCTCGGTTTTTCTTTTTTTACAACGCCGCCGATCTCTTCAAGCGCCATACGGAGCGCCATTCTTGCCGAAAGACGGCGTATCTCTGCGCGGCTTCCTGTGAAAAGGAAGGTGGTAGAGAAGCAACGCTCATCCGTAGCGATACCGATACATACCATTCCGACGGGCTTTTCGGTTCCGTCGCTTGCAGGGCCCGCGATTCCCGTAACAGAAATTGCGATATTTGAGTCGGCGAGTGCCTTGACACCCATAGCCATTTCTTTTGCGGTCTGTTCGGACACCGCACCGTATTGAGCGAGAGTTTCGGGTTTGACGCCGAGTAACTTCATCTTGGCTTCGTTGGAATAGGTCGTTACCGCCATATCGAAAACGGCGCTTGCGCCCGCAACGTCGGTAATCATCTTTGAAACGGTACCGCCCGTGCAGGATTCGGCGACGCTGATACGCCAACCCATTGATTTCAATTTATTTACAAGAGCTTTCATAGTTATCCTCCTGCGTATTCGCAAAGCTTTCCGCGATATACGACGTCAAATCCGAGGTCGAGGAAGTTCATAGGATGGATTATCGCGGGGAGACTCTCGCGTTTTATAACCTTTTGGTCTACCAAAAGCTCACTTATGAATTCCGAACAATAATAGCGGTATTCCTTACGCTCGTGAGTCATATTAACGCCCGCTTTGAAAAGTCCCGCGTAATTATAGTGATACTTTTTCTGTTCGAGAAGCATGTTCTGGATGCCTTCTCGTATGCCTTCTAACTGTTCCGCGCTTACGTTTACCTCGAGTATGGCGATCTGCGATTTCGGAAAACGCTTAAAGGTGGAAATGTTGGGCGATTCCCGTACGAAGCCTCCGTGAAAGGGATTATACGGATTGGTACGGCCGAAGGAATACATCCAGTTAAGGTCCTCAGTAAGGCTTAATGAAGCGTGGCTGTATTTTTCGCGAGTAAAAATACGGATAAGACGCGCGACAATAGAGGGAGTAGAGCTCAGCACGATGTATATTTTTTTGTCTTTTGGGTTCTGTGACAAGGTTGCCGAGCCTCCTTTTTACGTCTTTTATTTGGACATTAACGCCTTTACCTCGTCGAGAGTGGGTATAGAAGCGATAGCGCCCATTTTCGAAACGGCAAGCGCGCCCGCCGCATTAGCAAACCTTGCGGAGGTGAGAATATCGTTCGTTCTTAAATATTCTGCGGTAAGCGCCGCGGTAAATACGTCGCCCGCCGCGGTGGTGTCGACTGCGTTGACCTCGTAGGGAGAGATAAGGTCGCAGAATTTTCCGTCATAAACATAGCATCCGCGCTCTCCGAGCTTGAGAACCACGTATTTTATGTCAACGCGGTTGCAAAGCGCGATAGACGCGCGCAGGCAGTTTTCGAGCGAGTCGGGACGAATCCCCGTAAGAATCTCGGTCTCGACCTCATTGGGAGAGAATATCTCGATCTTTTCGAGCGCCTCGAGAGGGAAGTCGGATCTTATCGAGCCTGCATCAGCGAAGAAGGGGATTCCGTCTTCTGCGGCGTTACGCGCGGCGGCGATGACCGCTTCGTCGCGTATCTCGAATTGAGTCAATACTGCGTCGGGATAGCAGGAAAACGCGTTTTCGACGTCGGAATCGCTGATTTTTTTGTTCGCTCCGCTGTATACGATAATGCGGTTGGTGCCGTTCTTTTCGAGCATAACTACGGCAAGCCCCGTTTGCTCCAAGCGGTCCACTTTGATATATCGGGTGTCGATGCCGCGCTCGTTATAAAGTGCGACAAGCCTGTCGCCGTATGCGTCATCACCTACACGAGAGCAGAAAACGACGTCACATCCGAGCGCCTTTGCGGCAACGGCGGCGTTGGCTCCCTTTCCTCCGGGGGTGAACGCATAAGAGCCGTTCGATATCATCGTCTCTCCGGGAGCGGGAATATATGGTGTAGAAAGCAGAAAATCGATATTCGAGCTTCCTGCTACAAGAATCCTCTTTGCCATCGGCTTTGTCCTCCGATAATTTTCATTTATACCTTAATATTCTACATCATACTTCATCTCTTGTCAACTTTTTCTTTCGACGGATTTCTCCCGTATTCGAGTTTTCGGCGAGGTCTTGATTTCTTTTATATTTGTTTTTCGTCGCCATTCCGCCTCGGATATGTCGCTCCGATCGGTTTTTTGCCAGAACGTGCGATACCTTGGTGTAAAGCTCGGGAGAAATTCTCTTTAAGCGCTCCGCGAGATCCTTATGTACCGTTGATTTGCTTATTCCGAAAATCTCCGCCGCCGCTCTCACCGTCGCTCCCGTGGCCGAAACGTATTCCGCTACCTCGACGACTCGCGTTTCTATTTCATCATTAAACATATAATCAGCTCCGTTTATCGGTTTTGGTGATATATATGATAAAAAATTTACGAAAATACGGAAAACAAGCGGATAAATCCGCGATTTGTGTTAAGAAATTATTGACCGAGCACGATTTTTACTGTATAATTCGCAACAAACAACAAAAAGAGGTTTATTGCAAGAAGAAAAAATGAAAAGATTCACTAACGTTAGCAGAAAAAAACAATTTTTCACAAGACTATGGGTTCTTTTGTTCGCGAGCGCAACGATTATGGTTTCTTGCGGCGCACCCGAGGAAACTGACGTCATATCTAATGATTCTTCGTGCTTGAATTCGTACGAGTCGTTAGAGGAGAGCATATTGCCGGAAGAATCTAGTATTGATAGCTCGACGACAGAAACGTCGGTCGGGGATTTTTCCGACGCATCAGACGATGAATCCTTGGACGCATCAGACGACGAATCCTATGAGGATATGAACGACGAATCGAACGATGACGAATCGAACGATGACGGACACGATTATAAGAAAACTGTAATCAAGCCCACCTGTACATCGGGCGGTTACACCGAATACACCTGTAAAATATGCGGCGAGAGCTATATCGACAAAAAGACCGATCCGATCGACCACGAAAGTGATAGCTGGACGGTTACGAAAACGGCGAAATGCTCGACCGCGGGCGAGCGCACGGGCGAATGTAAATACTGCAAAAAGACGGTCACTCAACAAATCCCCGCGCTTGGACACAATTATGATAACGGCAAAGTGATCAAGCAGGCATCCACCTGCGCCGATATGGGAATTAAAAGATTCACCTGCAAGACTTGCTCGGATAGCTACGACAAGAAAATCAAGGGCGAGCACGTTTTTGGCGATATAGAGTGGAGCTTCTTTGGCGTTCCCCGCTATAGATGTCAAGGTTGTGGATATACATATACCGACTTTTTGAAATTCAACGAAGAGAAAGAGTCCGAAAATCCGGTCTTTTATTCCGATAAGATAAGCCTTAAGGAAAGCGCATATACCGGAATGCTTGCGAATTGGTCGGACGAATGGATATCGTATATGGAGGTTGTCCGTTCGACAATCGGCGAGTACGTCTTTTCTAAAAACAGCGGTTACAGCTCTTCCGATGATATGAGCTTCCTTGTTTCCGGTGCGGTAAGCGTATCAGAGGCGAAGGCGATGCTCGAGGAATATAACGGTGCCTTCCGCTCGGAATTTTCGAAATGCTTTGGTTGGACTCCTGTTGAGGGTGAATACGTAGACAACGGCGACGGAACCGCAAACGTCGGTATTAATTGGAAAAAGCAGTACGACGCGTATAAATCTCAACGCTCTAAAATATCAAGCAGCAAAAAACGCGAGGTAGTCAAGGACCTCGTCGCGTATTACGCGCATCAAGCTGTATTTGACGGAATGGCGGCGTATAATGCGGTCGGAAACATAACCGATTGTATGAACAGACGTATTGTTTACGACTATACCTACGGATTTTCTTCCGCGTACGACGCGCTTGCGGCAGGCTCTTCGGTTTGTTCCGGTCAAACCGAGGTTTTCATATATCTGTGCGATTATATGGGTATTAAATCCGAAGAGGTTATCGGTCGTTTGCAGGGAAGCGCTCACTCTTGGAATAGAGTTATTTTCTCCGACGGAACGGTAAGATACGTCGATGCGACCAACACTATGGTTGCGAACTTCCTTCTTGTTACGGAAGAAGAGCTTCGAAGAACTCATAAATGGTAAATACCAAAAGCTAAGCTTTGTCAAAGGCTTGGCTTTTTTACAAAATATTACAAAACCCTTGCTTTTTTGAAAACATAGTAGTAATATATATGGGTTAAAAAACGAAAGGATTATTTTTGATATGAGTACAGAAGTCAAAAAGTCAGGCGGTTGGCGTACGAACAAGTGGATTCGTGCCGCTATTCCCGCGTTGTTGCTTCATTGTAGCATCGGTACTGTTTACTGCTGGTCTATGTTCAGTCAGGAAATTGCCGATTATATCGGTCACTCCAAGGGCGCGACCGAATGGGCATTCAGTTTTGCTATCTTCTTCCTTGGCATGTCCGCGGCGTTCCTCGGTAATATCGTTGAGAAGGACATCCACAAATCCTCGCTTATCGCGGCTATTTGTTTTTCCGTAGGTATGGCGGGTACGGGCTTCTTTATTTGGTACGGCGGTGCCCATAAAGGAAGCTTGGTTGCTCTTATAGGTATCTATCTCTGCTACGGTCTTATTATGGGCATCGGTCTCGGCACCGGTTATCTCTCTCCCGTTAAGACGCTTATGCTTTGGTTTAAGGACAAAAAGGGTCTTGCTACCGGTCTCGCTGTTGCGGGATTTGGTGCGGCAAAGGCTATCGCGAGCCCGATCATGCAGTGGATGCTCGGCGGTCTCGGCGACGGCGGTATCTTCAAAATGTTCTTTATCCTCGCGGGCGTTTACTTCGTGATGATGTTTATCGGTCACTTTCTTCTTAAGAAGCCCGACGATTGGCACGAGCCTACCAACGCAAGCGAAAAGAAGAGCATTATGTCGGTCATCAAGACCCGTCCCATTCTCAACTACGTTGGTATATGGTTGATGTTCTATCTTAACATCACCTGCGGTCTTATGCTTATCTCTCAGGAAAAGATGATCGTTAAATGTATCGGTCTTGCCGGAGTCGTAGGCGTTATTTCCACCGTTTCCGCGGTATTCAACGCAGGCGGGCGTCTCGGATTCTCCGCGGCGGGCGATAAGTGCAAGGACAGAAACACCATATATAAGGTCATTTTCGCTCTCTCCATAGCCTTCTCGGTAATTGTTATTGCTACCGGAGGTGTTGCAAACGGTGCGAATAATACCGTTTTGGCATTCCTCGTTATCGCACTCATTATGATCGTAAACGCAGGATACGGCGGAGGATTTTCCAACGTTCCTACGCTTCTTTCCGACCACTACGGTATGTCTAACATCAGCGCTATCCACGGTATAACCCTTTCCGCTTGGGCTTTCGCGGGTCTTACCGGCAACCAGCTTGCTAACTGGATCGTAAACAACTTCGGCGAAACAGTTACCGTTGACGGTATTGCGGTCAATCCCACCGGTTATCAAACCGTAATTTACGTTGTTGCGGCGCTTTACGTTGTTGCACTTCTTATCAGCTTTATCTTCGTAAGAAGAGCTAAAGAAATCAAAGAATAATTGTTGCGATCACCCTTCCTAAGCGAGGGGTGATCTTTTTGTTATACAAAATATACTCTTTAAGGTATATAATAATCATTTTTTATTGACATAAAGGCGAAGAAGTGATATTATACACTATGTATGATTGTATAATTATAACTATAACTGTATGATCAAAACTGTATCTCGGAGGTGTGCTGTGGGCAGAGTTATATTTGTTACCGGCTTTAAGGGCGGTGTCGGTAAAACTACCGTTTCGGCAAATATTGCCGCCACGCTTTACGCGCTCGGCAAAAAGGTTTTGGTAGTCGACGGCGACTTTGGAATGCGGTGCATGGATATGGTTCTCGGTATGGAAAGCGAAACGCTGTTTGATTGCAGCGATATCCTTGCGGGAAGGTGCTCGCCGACGGCGGCGCTGACCGAGGTGGCGGAAACGTCGGATTTTTCGTTTATACCCGCACCGATGAATCTTACCGACTCGTTCCCGAAATCGGCGTATTCCGCGTTCTTTGCGGACCTACGCGAGGATTTTGACTATATAATTATTGACTCCTGCGCCGAAATGACCGATTACTATATGTCGTTCGCGTCGCAAGCCGACGAGGCGATAATAGTTACGCTTCACCAATCGACCTCGGTTCGCGCTGCCGAAAAAACGGCGACGAGACTGTCGGCGATGGGTATAGAAAAGCTGTCGCTTGTAGTTAACGGTTACCGCGCCAATTACGCCGAAAAGGGTAAGCTTCCCGATATAGTTGATATAATAAACCGATCCTCGGTAAGACTTTTGGGAGTCGTGCCGTACAGCGAAAAACTTCAAGCGTCTCAAGAAGCCGCCGAGCTTTCGTTTATGGGTAATCTTAAACGTAAGGCTACACCGTGGGAAAATGCCTTTTACAATATTGCGCGTCGTCTTGACGGCGATCGGGTCAAGCTGTTCGACGGTGCCGATCAACCGAAAAAGCGTATAGCGTATAAGGGTATAGAACTTCGCAAGCCTATTGCACCAATGGAGGAAATAATATGAATATTGCGATCATTGCCAACGATAAGAAAAAAGAGCTTATCACCGAATTTTGTATTGCCTATTGCGGTATCCTTTCCCGCCATAATATATGCGCCACTGCAATAACCGGTAAATACATTTCCGAAGCGACGGGTCTTAATATTGAAAGACTTCTTGCCGGCGCTTTGGGCGGAAGTGAACAGATCGCCGCTAAGATCGCTTACGGCGAGGTCGATTTGCTTATACTCTTCCGTGACACCGGCAACGATGCCGAATATATGGAGACCGAAAAGGGGCTTGTAAAGCTCTGCGATAAATATACCGTGCCTGTGGCGACGAATATTGCTACCGCCGAGGCGTTGGTTCTCGCGCTTGACAGAGGAGACCTCGACTGGCGTATAAATTTCAAAAACGGAGAAAGTTTCTAATCAGCTATGAGTAAGATCCAGAAGCCGAAAGGCACTCTCGATATCCTTCCTGCGGATATCGGACTTTGGCAATATATCGAAAATACCGTGCGCGATATTGCACGTATAAACGGATTTTCGGAAATAAGAATGCCCACCTTTGAATCCACCGAGCTTTTCTGCCGCGGAGTGGGCGATACCACCGACGTTGTCGGCAAAGAAATGTATACCTTCATCGATAAAGACGGAAGCAGTCTTTCGCTTCGACCCGAGGGTACGGCGGGCGTCGCAAGATCGGTTATTGAAAACGGTCTTTATGCGGGCGCTATGCCTCTTAAAATGTTTTATCTTTCCAATTTCTTCCGCCGCGAGAAGCCTCAGGCGGGAAGAAGCCGTGAATTCTGGCAATTCGGCACCGAGCTTTACGGCAGCTCGAGCCCCGAGGCGGACGCTCAGGTTATTTTGCTTGCGGACGCTCTCTTTAAGAGACTCGGCTTGACGAAGGTTACCCTTCGTATAAACTCTATCGGATGCCCCGAATGCCGTCCTTCCTACCGTAAGGCGTTGCTCGAATATTTCTCGAAATGCGAAAGCGAGCTTTGCGATACCTGTAAGGAAAGATTACAGAAGAATCCGCTTCGAGTTCTCGACTGTAAAAGTCCCGTTTGCTCGGGCTTTGCCGCGACCGCGCCTAAGACTCTCGAGCATCTCTGCGACGGCTGTAATTCTCATTTTGAAAAGTTGAAATCGCTTCTCGACGCGTGTGGAGTAGAATACGTTGTTGACCCCTCGATAGTACGCGGTCTTGATTACTATACCGGCACCGTGTTTGAGTTTACCGTTGATTCCATCGGCGCTCAGAGCACCGTTTGCGGCGGCGGCAGATACGACGGTCTTTTGGCGTCTATCGGCGGTCCCGAAATGCCTGCAGTCGGCTTCGGTATGGGTATAACCCGTCTTATTCAGGCACTTAAGGACGAAAACCTTGTTCCCGAATTGGATAACGGATGTGATATTTACGTCGCTCCGCTCGGCGAAGCCGCTTCAAAGTTTGCTTTTGTTATGTCGGCTAACCTCCGCTCGGCGGGTATTTCCGCAGAAACCGATATTTGCGGAAGAAGCCTCAAGGCCCAGATGAAGTATGCCGATAAGGCGGGCGCAAAATACGTACTCGTCGTCGGAGATAACGAAATCGAGCAAAACGAAGCCGAACTTCGTAATATGTCCTCCGGCGAGAGGGTAAAGGTCGAATTGACCGTCGATGCGATAATCAACGCAATTCGTTAACAAAAAAGTTTCGTTTAAAACTTAAATTTAGAGGTATAAAATGGTAGAATTTCTTGGTAATGACCGCAGAACACACTATTGCGGCGATTTGAGAGAATCAAATATCGGCGAGCGCGTATGCGTTATGGGTTGGGTTAAGAAGGCACGCGACTTAGGAAGTCTTGTTTTCGTTGACCTTCGTGACAGAAGCGGTATCGTTCAGCTTGCTTTCGACGAAAACAGCGAAAAGTCGGTTTTCGAAAAGGCGCTTGAATTAAAGACCGAATACGTTGTTTCGGCTTGGGGCGTAGTAAGAGAGCGCTCGAGCAAGAACCCCGATATCCCTACGGGCAACATTGAGATTTTTGCCGACACCGTTAAGATTCTCGGCGAGAGTGAAACTCCTCCCTTTGATATAACCGACGATTGCAAGACCAACGAGGAGCTTCGTATTACCCATCGTTACCTCGATCTCCGCCGTCCCGTTTTACAGAACAATATTATGTTCCGCGCAAAGGTTACCAAGTCGATTCGCGATTACCTTTGCGATCAGGGCTTTATCGAAATCGAAACCCCTATTCTTATAAAGAGCACTCCCGAGGGTGCACGCGACTATCTCGTTCCCTCCCGTGTTCATAAGGGCTCGTTCTATGCGCTTCCCCAATCTCC
>JAZRLT010000201.1:0-13080 GCA_045646995.1 Eubacteriales bacterium
CAAAACAAAAGACCATCCATCGGGGTGGTCTTTTTGTTTTTGATATAGGTATCAAAGGGATTCGAACGGGGCGGGAGTGAATGATGTGCCGGGGGCACATCAGAGCCGACCCTGACCGAGTCCGCAGACGAGAACGAATCCCTATCCCGCTGCCAAAAAAGAACGAAGCGACTGCTTCGTTCTTTTTTTATCCAATCCGAGGGATTGGTATGTAATCTCACCGTAGGTGAGTATGTAATCGCCGTAGGCGTATGGCATCACGCGATAGCGTGTGTTTTTCCTTCGGATTGATTCCATACATCACTTCGTGATGATTCCATTCGCTCCTTCGTCGCGATTCCATGCCGCCTGCGGCGGATTTCATACACGCCTCGGCGTGATTTTGCGTTTGGGTTCGAATCCTTAATACAAACCACAAAAATATCTTTTTCGTAGCCTTCTTTATACAAAACAAAAGACCATCCATCGGGGTGGTCTTTTTGTTTTTGATATAGGTATCAAAGGGATTCGAACGGGTCGGGAGTGAATTATTTCACCGTGAGTGCAAGCGAACGATTTCATTAAAACAGGATGAGAATGTAAAGAACGAGATTGTCTTCGGTCTTAAGCACTGCAGACGGCAGTGCTTTTCTTATTAAAACCTTAACTTTTGCCAAAAATCACAAAACAAACGAAAAAAACCACCTTTAAATCAATGTTTTTACGAGTATTTGCTCATTGACACTCTGTTTTTTTAAGAGTATAATATATTTTGTATAAATATCCCTTCGTTATAATATTATATAATAATTTTTTAAAGGAGAGTTTTTATGAAAAGAACAATCGCGTTAATCCTTTCCGCGTTTTTGCTTCTCGGAATGATCCCTTCGACGTTCCTTACGGCTATCGCGGCGGGTCCCGGTGTTATGAGTAACGGTTTTCAAAACCAAAGCCAAAATACCGCAAATAACCCCGAAATTCTCGAAACGGTAATCATCGACGGTAACGTCGATACCGACGTAGCTTGGGCTACGAATAAATGGAATGAGGTTGATACCACTAACGGTACGTGGGACAAAGAAAATCCCGCCGAGGAAAGCAAAAAGCTTACCTACAAGTACCAGCTTCATTACGACTACGAATATTTCTACGGCGCTATTGTCCTCGGCAAGGACATTAAAGACGCCGAAATAACTATTTGGCTCAAAGTCAACCCCGAAAGCACCGGTTATACCCACAAGGTGCTTTATACCGTTAAAGACGGCGCAGTTACCGACGGCGGTATGGTCGACGTTAACGGAGCACAGGTAGGCGACGCTAAATATAACGCTCAGAAATACCTTATGAGCTCCAAGACAAACGACGGAAAGGTTACTATCGAATTCCGCCGTTATCTCGACACGTTCACCAAGGCGGCTGACGCTGCCGACGCTGAATATTTCGTCTCGGTTGAATATAACAAGGATTCGCTCTATTATCCGAGAATAAAAATCGAGGGCGAGCTTTCGTTCTTCGAACCCAACTCCACCTATTGGCCCTCCTCTGAGGAGAATCTCCTTACCCGTTTAGAAGACCTCAACGACCTCTCGTCCATCGAAATCGACGGCGAGTTCAACGAAGCCGTTTGGTTAGGTCTTACCGACTATTACGCCGGCGGCGACGGAAGTAACTACATCGATTTCGGAAACGTCGGTTATAACGACACCTATCAACCCTCGGCTAACAGCACAACGTCCGATATTTATCTCGGTGTATACGAGAACAACAAATACACCGCCACGACCAAAAACGATACGCGTCTGATCAAGTTAAACAACGGCAAAGGCAGAGGCGAAGTCAAATTCAAATATCTCTACCGTGTCGACGGCGAATATTTCTATTGCGCGGTTATCGCCGAGGTTCCGACTCTCATTTATGACGAGATCAACGTAGAGGGTCAGAATCCCAATAAAACTTCGGAATCCTTAAAACAAACCTTAAAGGCCGATCCTACCCTTACCATTTATTTCTACAACCAAACATATAAGGCGTTCAACATCGATAAACAAGACGTATCAAGCACGCTTAAAAGCGATTATAATGGTTGGGTCCCCGAGCATATGCTCTCGTTAAACACCAACGGCAAGGCGAATGCGATTAATGCAAACGGATTGATCAACTGTTCTCCCCGTGTTGACAACGGTGTTGTATCCGGCATCAGCTGGACGGAATTCGCAACCGACGACACTTACGGTCAGAACAACTACGAAATCAACGGGGTTGTTAATCCCAATTACGTTTCCGCAAACAGCGCTTGGTCGCTTCAAGACAAATATTACGACGAAGCCGACACTTACATATCCGGCACCGATGCCAACGGAAAATCCATATATTCCCCGACCGAGGTTCAGATATGGCACTTTGAGACCCGTATCGAGCTCAAGCACATAATGAGCTCCAAAGCCAAAAAATCCAACGCCGACAATGGATTGGAGCCCGGCGACGAAGGCTTCAACGTAGGCGACCTTAAGTTCTCTATCTCGGTATCCGACCGTCCTTGGGTTGAGCCTTTCCAGTTCACTGACAAAGACGCGGAAGGCAATAAAATAAAGGGTTACAAATATTACACCGACTCCGCCAAGGGAGAATACGTTATCGCTAAAAACTACTATCGTAACTCGGCTTGGACCGGCAAAAACAACAGATTTGAAAACTATCCTTATTATGACGCAATAAATGCGATCGATCTTTCCAACACCAAACCCTCGGGCGATTTTCTCTCGGGAATCACAATCGACTCTAATTTCGATAAGCAAAACAACACCGAGCTCATTGCCGCCGATTCGCGCGTGAACGGTTCAGACCGCGTTATAACGAAAGTAAGTACAAGTTCTTCCACCAACACGGCTCTGAAAAATCACGGAACGTATAATTCCGGCGGTTATGATGATCCCACCCAAGCCAACGGTCTTCTTCCGGTTGATTATCTCGACAACAAATTCGGCTATAATCCTTACAGCGGTATCCAATACGCCCATAACGTCACCGCCGATCACGAATTTTTGTATTTCGCGCTCGCGGCAAAGAATCTTAAGGACGGCGACACGTTCCGTATATGGACGAACCCCGCCGGCTTCCCCGTACCTACCACACTCTCTTTCGACCACGCCGTCGCGTTCCAATACAATAGCGGAGTCGTAAAATTCGACTCTTGGTATCACGAGGGAAAGGTCGTAAAAGATTCTGCAGGAACTGCAATCCAGCCCAATCACGATATTGCATACCAAGTAATCGGTGGAATTTTATACGTTGAAGCACGTATCCGACTCACCGATCTCGGCATAACTCCCACGCTCACTCCCGATGACGACGAAGTCTTATTCTATTATTACTTCACAGCTGAAGATTTCGGCACGCACACCGGACAAGGTAGCGGTCAAAACAACGGTTTGGTAAGCCCTCGCCCTCAGTGGGGCAATATCGGCAATCAAGGATTTCCTAACGTAAACCGTACCGACGAATTTGCCGGAAAGGTTTATTACAGGGCAGACGGCGCAAGCTCTGCCGATCTCAAGCAGTACGAATGCTATATGCTCGACTATATAAAGATCGATGGCAAGCTCGACGAAGAAATTTGGGATGAAAAAAGCGACAGAATCTCTGTCAGCGGCGAAAACGGTAAATGGACAGTTACCCCTGTAAAGAACGAAGGCTTCGAGTATTCCTACGTTCTTTACACCGGCGAAAACTACATCTACGGTGCAGTCGAGCTTGACGACAATGCGATTCTTAAGTCTGCTTCCCAAACCGGTAATTATACTCAAATCAAGCTTTGGCTCGCCAACCCCGGTGCTATGGATGGTTGGGGTGAATACGAAGACGGTGCGAAGTACGATAACTACGCATACACTATTTATCTCGCTGACAACGGATATACCGGCGACAAATCGGTCAAGGTTGAAGGTCCCTCGGGTCAAATGTGCGGACTAACCTCTCCTGTGGTTCGTGACAGCGACTTCAAATGGGCTATCACCTCCGCAAACGGCAAAACCTACGCCGAATTTATGATCGATACCGAAAGCTACTCTAAAGATGATCCCACCAAGTCGCTCTTCTATATGGAAGATAAGGCAGAATATTATATAAGCGTCAAACACGGCAAAAACGAGTTTTACGACGGAAAAACCGACTATAACACCGACATTACGCTTACCTACCCCGCCCCCGACGAAAAATTCTATCTTACTCATTACGAAAACCCCCACGCTGAAGGCGCAGGTGTAATCTATACCAACTTCACCGATACCGGAAGCAACAACTACCTCGGTTCTACGGGCAGATGGTGGTACCACGTTATGTTTAAAGCTCATCCCGAAAGCGGCGGATGGGAAATTGTCGGCATCAGAGACGGAAACACAGTTGCTCCTCAGAACGGCAAATACGGCTTTACTGCCGAAGAGATACAGAACGCAGGCGCAGACTTCGTATACTGCATAAACGTAGGCAATAACTACATAAACGTCATCGAAGTCATCAAAAAGCCTTATGACGAATGGGTTGAAAAGTATACCAAAGACAACGGTACCGCGCCTACTCAAGCCGAACGCACCGCCAAGCTCAACGAGCTTGTTACGGGTGACTCATTGGCCAACTACTTTAACCACGAAAAAAAGGCGGCTTTGCACGTAAACTTCAGCTCTAACGCGGCTTACTATATGAGTCAGGCTGTTGAAAAAACTTGGTCTGTTGGCAGAATCGTTCTTATCGAGGAACTCAACTCCAAGCTCAAGGGAACTCTCCCCGCTCAGGTCGAAGCGATGCTCAAAACCCAAGAAAACGCTCAAGAAAAAACCACTATCACAAGATACTTCAAAGACGCAGCTACACCTTGGGACGCAACTCAGGTAGAGAAAAAGCCCAGCTTTATTTATCCTGATCAACAAATCACTCACGCACTTCCCGTTGTAGTTAAAGATACCATCCCCTTCTATCACGAAGCGGGATATAAGTTCATCTTCACCTACAAAATGTATGACCCCAACCCCAAATACGCCGAAAACTTCCCCACCGCAAGCGTTTGGTACAAGGACAACGCGGGCAAGCTCGAAGAGCACGAGAAAACCACTCCCGAAACCATCTTTATCGACGGCAACCTCAACGATGCGGGCTGGGCTGAAGACGGCTGGATATCCGTTAATGAAGGAATTAACGCTTCCGCTCAGATCGGCACCGCAGATTCCTTCAGCTTTAAATACCAGATACGCAACGACGGTAAATATCTCTACGTCGCTGCTGTACTCGAAGGCGTAGAATATAATTCCGCAAACAGACCCTACTTTACGCTTTGGACTAAAAACAGCACTTCCGATAACTGGACGAACAAATACCGCATCGGCTATGGCATATACGATGACAGCTTCGGATACGTAAGAGGCGTCACTATTCCCGAAATTCTCGATATAAACGAAGCTAACCGTTACCAGAGTCAGGCTATCAAGGACGCTATCGGCGGAGCATCGGCAGATAATCTCAGCGAGCTCTTCGAGGGCCTCGAAATAAAAGACAACAAGCTTTACGTAAAGAACGGCGGCTATACCGTTCTCTTCGGTAATGATTTGGAAGCCGTCACAAATTCGTCGGAAACGAAATTGCAATACCACGATTCCGCAATCTACGGCTATACCGAAACCATCGAGGAATACGTTAGAAACTTCTACTATCCCGATATCGAAATCGAAATCGAGAAATACGTATTCGGTAAGCAGTCGGGCGTTATCAAGGCTGACGAAAACGGATATATCAACGGTCTTCCCGCTCAAGAAAACAAATCGACCGTTCTCGAATTCCGTGTAGGTCTCGACGAAATCGACCCCGACAACAGCGGATTTGAATACTTCGTTTCGGCAAGCAGAAACGGCAACGGCGGCGAGTACGCGCTCTATTATCCTACCGTATACAGCGAGCCCGAATCCGAGTTCAGCTACTATAACGACCACTTCCCCTTCAAGGAATGGTACAGCGAAACCGCAATTAAGGTTACTCCCGAGGACCTCAAGGGCGATATGTATCTCGCCAACGATTACGCTCCCGTAGTCACCCTCGGTGCAAAACTCAACGATAACGTTGACGGCGCAAACGCAATCCGATTCGGTGCGGTTTACAACGAGGATCTTATCCGACGTCAAAGCGGAGCCGGAGAATTGGATTACTGGCACGTTTACGATATGGGTATGCTTGTAGCTCCTACCCAGAAGCTCGGAGCAGGCATCGACGCGTTCAACTCCGAAGCCGAAAACGTCGAAAGAATCTCTTCCGTAGGCATAGAAAACTGGATCGAGAATTCCAATTTCGCCGACTACGAAAGCTTCGTATTCTACGTAACGGTCACGAACATTCCCGATACGTACAAAAAGGTGAAATTCAGCGCTCGTCCGTTTATCGATTATTACAACAACTTCAGCGACGTTGAAATTTATTACGGTTCTGCTATCGAAAGAAGCCTCGAAATGATTTCCAACAATCAGAACCAAGACTAAAGTCAAATTAAAAACTGACGTTTCGACAGAAACGTCAGTTTTTATGTTAATATGAAATTACTCTGTCCGAGCCTGCGCCGATTTTGGTAGCGTAAACGGTGCGGGTTGCCTTATTGACCGTAAACACGTCGAAGGATTGCTCGGTTACCGTTCCCTTGACCCTTTCGGCTTTCAAGTCCTCGGTGTTTTCTTCCTTGGCGTCGCAACGAGTCGTAATTATATTTAGCCCGAAAGACGTATGGAGACGGTCGGTATGAACGTGTCCCGCAAAATATCCGACAAGCTCGCCCTTTGCTTCCGAAAAATCGGCGTTTACCGAAACGTAGTCGTAACCGCGTGAGGATTCAACGAGTTCTTCGTTTACGGTGATAATAATATCTTCGGGCTTTGTCGGCGTATCAAATGAAAAGCGAATATGAGTATACGCCGCGTTAGTTGACAAAATCGTAAACTCGTGAACGTCTTCATTTAGCGCATATCCAAAATGCGCGTCGGGGAGCGCGGAAACATAGTTCATCTGTCCTGATTTGTAGGATAGGCTCTCACCGGTCAGCATTACTCTATCTGTATTTGCGGTAAAGGACACACCCTTTACGCGAACCACGTCGCCATTTTTGCAAGGAATCGGATTCGTAACTGTCTTACCCGCCTGTTCGGATATACCGCTTGACGAAATTCTGTATCCGTTCTGCCATTTTTCGCTCGTATAATCGGCAAGGTTGGTATATTTTGTACCGCCTGTTGCAGTACCCGCATATTCACCCTTATATCTTCCTTTATTCTTATACGCCTTGAGAAGCTCTCTCATAAGCTCCGCGTCGGCGATTTCCTGATAGATCGGACAATGGCTTGCTACGACAACGCCGTAAGAATCCGAGGGGATACTGTACAACGCCTCAATAACGAGGTCAAATTGAGATTGAGTGAAGTTGAAACACCACATTTTCGGATATCTCGGTGTTCCGTCGGCTTGTAATTCGTACTCGTTGCGTTGGGAGTTAAGAATAATATAACGAACCTTATTAGCCGTATCGTCCACGTAATATCCGCTTCCGCTTTCATCGAAATGCACGTCGCCGACGAGCCCGACCTTTCGGTAAATGGCGCTGTGAAGCTCTGCGGGCGTAAGATTGTTAACGTAGGTTTCTTTCTCGTGATTTTCCTTACCGCTGTTCGATATTCCGTCACCGTCGCGGTCGAGAAATCCGTAAGCGCCTTCGTGGTTGCCCTCGGTCCTCAAAAGTCGGTCCAGGATAGGTGAAAGCATCTTGTCGATCTCCTTATTTTCGGCGAGAACAAGCTCCTTATTATCGTGACAGCCTCGGTTCTGGACGTCGCCCAAGCACAACGCAAAGCGAATATCGCACTTGTCCAAAATGCGCTTGGCAAGCAAGGGTGATAATTTACCGAGGTTTGTAGGATAATGCATATCAGCCATAACGACAAAGCTGAAGCAATCCTTTCCGCCCTCTTCTTGTAATTTGTTCACCGTACTGATTTTATCTTCGAGATAGGATTCCCAATAATCGGGAATTCCGTCGTCAGAAAGAACGTCAACCGTTTCGGAAACAACAGCGTTCTTGTCGGCGTCGGTCCAATAATCCACGCCCTTAACGGGGGTTTTACCGTTGAATTCTCCATTGTTTCTCGCCTCGTAAAGCTCCTCGGCGGTCCTTGCCGCAACCTCTGCCGCATTGTAAGCTGCCGCCGTAGCGCGCTCGACGCTTTGAAGCTCGGCGGTAACTCCCGAATGATCAGCGATCATCGCCGACGCCTCGTTTTTGATGTAGAAGGTTTCGGTCGAGCAAACCCGTACCTCGTCTCCGTCGGTTTCGACGTATTTAACCTCGCATCTTATTTTGCCCTCGGCAGACAGAACGTAATCGGTAAGAACAAAGGTAAAGATATCGTCCGACGACTCCGTCGGATAATACTCGAAAACGGTCGAGTCGGGCTTTGTACCGCAAAGCTTTATTTCGGCGTTATCGGGCTTTTTAAAGGGCTTTCCGCCCTGAGTAAGCTTGACGGTAATCGAACGGGTCTTATCGTCACGCTGTTTCGCCGAAACAGTCGGCGGATTTTTTCTTTTCGTCAGGTCGAAGGATAGCTCGACCGTGCTGTTTATATTCATTTTTTGCTCCTTTATTTTTATTTTGCGTGGCAACCGCGCAAAAAAGGAGCGACTTTGCGCGGACGGAGAAGCGTTATTAAGATACCAAAAACCATTTAAAGAGTCAATAAATATGGACTTTTTCGGGACAATGATGAGATTTTCGCAAGAAAAGAGGACAGAGAAATCAAAACTTCTCTGTCCTTTAACTGTATTATTAAAGACTTTATCTGTTTTTGGCTTTTCCGATAGCCGATTTGACGCTGCCGAATGCTCCGATAACACAGAATATCAAGCCGATTCCGAGGTCCTTAAGATATGCGACGGCGATTTCGGCGTCTTCGAAGAAAATATAAGCGTTGGCAACCGATTCAAAGAAGGTAAGAGTAAAATCGATCTCGCCGTTGGCATACCAATCCTGATACGCGAGGTATACGTCATAGGAAAGACACAAATACCACGAAATCACAATAACGAGGAATGCGATAACCGTCGAGATAATAACGCCCTTTACACTTTCGCGCTTACCGAAGATAGCATAACCCTTGATCGCGCACACCACTCCGACAATACCGCTGATCGCCGCGAGAATACCTACCTGATAAAGCACAAACCAAACAATACCGCCCGCAAGCGAGAACAGAAACGCGCCTACGATACCCGCAAGAACGTTTTCCTCCTTGGGTTCGATCGGCTGTACGGGAGGAGCCTGTATATTTTCGGGTTCGCTATCATTGAATTGAGGTTCAAAATTTTCGTTCATAATATACTCCTGATTTTGTTTGTACAGTTAGTATAACAGTTTTGTCTAACGTTGTCAACGGTTTGTGTTTATTACTTGCATTTAATATTCTTGCTTTTTAAAAATGCGAACAATTCCTCGGGCGAGCCCTTGGTGAATTCCTTTTGCATAACGTAAACAAGCTTACTTTCGGTAATGAGATAAACGCAATTTTTCGTACGTTTGGCTGATTTTACCGCCGATATATCAATAACGGAATTTATTCCTGCCACAGTGATATGAGCGATTCCGTTTTCGGTGATCGAAATCGTACCCATGGCGTATTTTCCGCCGTTTTGCTCAAGGTCACGCTTTACCGTTAATTTACAACTCTTAACGTAATTGAAAGCGGTCAACGCGACGACAAACAACGGAAGGAATACGAGAAGAATCGAATTTATATCAACTTTTCCAAGCGCCAAGCTGACCACACCGAACACAAAGGACATAAGAAAGAATATATAAAAAGCAATTCTTATCGGACTTCTCAAATAAAGCTCGGCGTATATTTCCTTAACAAGCTCGGGAGTACGTGTATAATTGCTTTCAAAAAGCACTTCGCCGTTTTGAATTTCGTTATTCATCCGAATTCTCCTTTAATGCTTGGCGGATTTTCTTGCTCTTATTGTCTTTGCTTAAAAGCTTAGGAGCCATAATTAAATATGCGATCATCACGATAAGCGACACCACCGAGACGACACCGCTTATTTTCTGAACCGCCGTACCCGTATATTCAAAGGTTATTTCACCCTCACGGACGTCACCGACGTTTACGCGGATACGGTTGTATTTGCCTTTATAGCATTCAAGCTCGGTTCCGTCGGATAGATGCGCGGTATAGCCCTTATACATAAGAAGCGGAACGTCGATATAAGCGTTATCCTTCTTCATGCCCGAGAACTTAACGATAAGCTTACCGTCCTCGCGAGTAAAGGAAGCCTTCGGGCTACCGTCGGAATAGAGCTTTTCCGAGCTGTTTATAAGCGCCTGCTTATAGACCGCTCCGAAGTTCGAGGTTCTTTCAAATTCGTCGGTCGAGGGGAGATATTCCGCCGCGCCTATCTTATTTTCGTAATCGTAAGCAACCTTGACGGTTTCCGCCTGATATTTCGCATAGGTATTGAAATAACCCGCGCCGCAGCAAACGTACGAGCAAAGCGAGAGCGCGATAACGACGTACATAAGATTACCGTGGTCCTTACCGTGACGCTCGTCGGCGAAATAAAGAGCCGTCGCAACCGCGATAAAGAATGTGGGATAAACAAGCAATCTCCAAGGGAACTGCAAAATCCCCGCAACGCTTTGGAGATATTCCCAAGGGAAAAGACTCGTCGTCATAAACAGCATAACCGCCGACACGGCGAGAAGGAAGGTTACAAACTTATTTCTCGGCTTCTTACCGCAAAAGATATAGATTCCCGCGAAGACCAATCCCGCGATACCGATACCGTTCGGAATATAAGTAAAATGCATATCCGAGCCCGAGGCGAAATCGTAAAACACCGCCCACCAAGGCATCGAGCGTTGCTCGAGGGTACCCCATTTCGTCGCCGAATATCCGTCGGTCGAAAGGAACTTACTATCGTTTAATTGCTCGAGCATCGGGAATATGTAATTCGCCGAAAGAAGGAAGAAAACGACTGCGGAAGCGCCTATAAATATAAGACGCTTCGGGTTTTCGATAATCTTCTTATAAGATGCGATAAGGAATACGGCAAGAACGATAACCGTAACCAAGCTCGAAAGAAGATGACAATATATCATTCCCGCAAGACCTATCGGGAGAAGATACCATTTCTTTATATCGTCGTACATAATATGGTAAAATCCGAGGAAGGTTATCGGGATGAATATAAACGCCTGACCCTCGCCTATCGCACCGCGCTGGATAAGGTCGGTAACGAGATAGGACGAAAGACCGTACATAACCGCACCGCAAAATCCGGCTTTTTTGCTCTTCGTAAAGGATACGGTGCAAAAATACATCGAAAGCGTAGCGGCGCAGAAAACCAACGCGATAAATACCGCGTACGCGTCGGGAACGGAAAAGCCCAAAAACGCGACGAGAAACGCGGGCATGCTTACGAAAAGGTCGCCGTAAAACAATGGCGTACCGTAACCGTTTCCGCCGAGCATGGTCGAATATATCCTCGGGAAAAAGTTACCCATATCCATCTCGTCGGCAAGGGCGTGGATTCGCTGAAAATGAAATCCGTAATCGTGCCCCCTCGTCGTTGCCATCAAATCAAGCGGTATAAAGCATAACGCCACGACAAAAACGATCGTCAATATAAAATATCTGTTGTCGTATATCGACTTTGGTATCTTGGATTTTATTTCTTCCATTTTTATTCCTCTTTGAATTTTTAACTCTTACGGATGAAGTATATCACATTTTCTAACGAATCGCAAGAGCAAACTCACAATCCTTCAATATATAACGGCTACCGCTTTACCCTGCTGATGATCCCCCAAATACCCCGACCGATCCCGCATATCAAAACAAAAAGCCGTGCTATGCACGACTTTTTCGTTTTGAAGACTGACCCTAATTTTGATACAAATGCACCCCCTTTTGAGATAAGGGGGTGCAAAGCCATTTTAGGGGGTGCAAATAAGTTACTGCAAATAATTGGGCGTACGATAAAACTTCACTTTATCATATTTGTAATCTTCTTGTAGTACGATAGCCACATCATCTGCATTCTCGATATAGCGACCTTCCTCGAGGACTTTCCACTGCTTCGAATTCAGATCATATTCTTTAATGGATATCCATAGCCCACTCTGCGATTCCGACCGACAACAAGCGCGTTTAAATTCATTGTGGTCGAAAACAAGAAATTCTGTGCCAAAATCTATATCGGCAAATTTCCTGTTTGTTACATAATCCATCAAGGCGGGGTATTTCCATATCATCGGTATTATTATAATCAGCGAAAAAGCTAAAGTTAATACGCCGGAAACGATAATGATCGAGAGTGGTAGCATAGCTATTGACCAATCATCGTGAGTATACTCTGAAAAGTCTTTATCACCCAACAAACCATCTGTAGCATAGAAAACGATAAGCAGAATCGCCAAGCTAATTAACATTCCTACGAGACAAATTCTTGATTTTTTATTCTTGAAGTCAAACATTTTCTCCACCGCCTTGTTGATAGTATAACAGAAATGTTCCAATATTTCAACGATTTGGTCTATAATATAACGATTATCCCACTAAATCAACGATTATGCCAGCATTTTAACGATTACTTGTCTTTTAACGATTTGAACTCAGTGAAATATTTGCCTTTCGGCAAATGTGAAATAATTCACTTCGTGAATTGTGAAATTTGATGCTTTCGCATCAAGTGAAATGAAATAAATCCCCTCACGCCCGCGGGCATTTCACATTGCGAAGCAATATTTCACACGCGAAGCGTATTTCACAAATCCCGTAAGGGATTTATTTCGTTGAAAAAAGAGAGCAAGTCTTTCGACTTGCTCTCTTTTTTCTGGAGGCGACACCCAGATTTGAACTGGGGAATCTGGTTTTTGCAGACCCATGCCTTCCCTCTTGGTTATGTCGCCATATTTTTCCCGTTGCCCCCAAGGGCAACAAAAAAATTTGGAGCGGATGACGAGGCTCGAACTCGCTACCTCCACCTTGGCAAGGTGGCGCTCTACCAGATGAGCTACATCCGCATGGA
>JAZRLT010000202.1:0-3732 GCA_045646995.1 Eubacteriales bacterium
CAAGCGGTCTTAGGAAGACAATTAGGGGCTACAACTCCTTGGCTCACAGAACGACATGGCTACGATCCGACTTTATCTTTTTTGTAGCCCTTTGATGGTCGGAGTGGCGGGATTCGAACCCACGACCTCTTGTACCCGAAACAAGCGCGCTACCAAACTGCGCTACACCCCGAAAAATTTTATGCTATTTTTATTGCACGCCCGAAACAAGCGCGCTTCCTGTTGCAACTAAGGCTCTGTCTTCGTTCGCGTAGCTCACTCGACAGTCGCCAAGTTGCTGCCACTCGATTTTCCTCGCTTCGCCTGTCCCCGACAGCGCTCGGAAAATCTCCCCAAACTGCGCTACACCCCGATTAAAATATTATTTTATAAATGCTCACACGAAATGTATTATACATCAAAGTCGTAATATTGTCAACCGAAAAACGAAAAATATTTACCTTGACGCAAAGCGCTCGCGCCCTTGATTTTTAGGCGAGTGTGGTATATAATTAGTATAACTAATAAGGAGGTTGCCTTATGAGAAAATTTTTATGCTTTGCGCTTGCTATGATGACTGTTTTGTCCTTTTCCGCTTGTGACAAGGGCTCGGACGTAAAGAACGAGTCGGAAACCGAATCGCATTCGTCGGAGGTAAGCGCCGAAGACAAGGAGGAAATTATGAAGACCCCTACAGCAACCATAAGAACTCTCGATTATACCAACACGGGAAGAATGGGTGACCGCGACGGCCCCGCATTTGCAGTATATTCCAAGATCGGTTACAGCGGCGCTTCGGTCAAGATGAATATCGCCGATATGGAGATTCAAAACGTATTGAGCGACGGAAGATTCATTAACGGCTATGCGTTCCTCGGCGTTGACGTTCACGACGAGAACGGCGAATGGATCAACTGTGTAGATGCCGGACTCTGCTGGTCGGGTGTTGACGGCGGCTGGCACGTCTTCTACAATATGTTCGAGCCGTTGAACAGCGATACCCCCACTTGGTATGAATCGCCGAGAATACTTCCCAAAGACGATATATATACTATGACGCTCGAGCTTTCCTCGGATAACCATTGCGTTTTGAACGTTGTGGGCGAGAAGGGCGCGAGAGACCGCGTTCGTTTGGAGGTCAAGGGCGCCAAGAAGGATGGACACAATACCGCCTTCCTTTATAACGTCGCGCTCGACTATCCGCCCAATACAAAGGTTGACCGCAACGGTAATCCGAGCGAGGATTGGGTCGAGATAACTCTCGCAAACACCGATAAGAATATGTATCTTAAATCCTTCCGCTCCTACGACCTTACTCTCTTTAAGGGCGAGGAAGAATTCGCTTGGACTAACGACAGAAACTCCGCGGTAAGTATCTGGCCCGATAAGGCTATAAAGGGCTTTGATTATTCGCCTACCGAGGTTATTCTTTACGACGGTACCGAATATTATATAAACCTCGATATGAACCGATAAAAACAAAAGTACCGCTTTTTTAAAGCGGTACTTCGGTTTTGCTTCGTTTTCGATTCGAAACAAGGCTTTTAGCGCTCGGGGAAGGATAAGCCCTTCGGCAACCCGAGGAGGTAATCGGCGGAAACCTTAAAATAAAGCGCGAGTGCAACGATATCGTCGATGCTCGGCTCGTATTTCCCGCATTCAATATAGGAAATCTTCCGTTGGGTCATATTTACGGCTTTTCCTAAAGCGGTTTGGTTAACGTTGGACTCCTCTCGTAAATCTCGGATTCTTTCTCCAAAGCTCATATTCATAAGGATCACCCGAAAATATTTTACCATAGACGCAAAATAACTATTGACAAATAGACAGAAAGTGTCTATAATAAATTTGCAACATAAAGGAAGGAACGTTGTTATGAAAAAACTTCTTATATGCATACTTGCGATTGCGTTGCTCGTTCCGTTGATGACGGCGTGCGACGACAGTAAGAATGAATCCTCCGACACCTCCGCTCCCGAGGTTGGCTTTGTCCAGACGACCCCCATCAAGGATATGGAGGGAAGAGAATTCCGCGTTCTTTATTGGGACTTTAGCGCGGGCTCGAATTCCATTCTCGGATATACCGGTGAAATTCTTTACGCCGAGGAAAATCCCTCGTCGGTTGACGACGCCAAAAAGTGGGTAGTCGATCAGGTTGAGGAAGCCTATAATTGCACGATAACCGGCGACTCCGCTTTTGAATATGCAAATAGCGTTCCCGTTCAGGTTAAAAACCAAACGCTCGCGGGCGACCCCGAAACCGACTACCATATCGTTTTCGATTCCTCGAGCTCTATCGCTCCTTTGGCTATCGAAGGATATATTCAGGACCTTTCCGCGATTGAAACTATCGATCTTTCGAAATCGTGGTGGGATCAGAACGCAGTAAAAGACCTTTCTATCGGCGGCAAGGTATATTTCACCTGCGGTGATATTAATACCTATGACGACCTCGGAACTTGGTGTATGCTTTTCAATAAGCGCCTTAAGGATCAGTATTTGCAGGGCGTCGATCTTTATGCGCTCGCTCGTGAGGGAAAATGGACCTACGATAAATTCCACGAGCTTATTACGAGCAATAAGATAACCAACGACAGCAACGGCGACGGTGCGCTTAACGAAAAGGATACCTGGGCGTTCGGTACTGAAAAATACAATATGTACGTACACGTCGTATCGGCGGGCGAAAAGATCGCCAAGAAGGACGAAAACGACCTTCCGTACATAACCTTGAGCAAAGAAACCCAAAAGACCTATAACGTTCTCGGAAAGGTAGTCGATCTTTATCTCGACACCAATAACGTTTTGGTGGCGGACAGTCCCGCTTATGCTACGAAATTCGCTTCCTCCAACTGTTGGGAAGAGACCGTTCATAAGGCTTTCGTCGAAGGCAGAGAGCTTTTCTATATGTGCGGACTTATCCATGCGGCGTCCTTCCGTGTAATGGAGGACGAGTTCGGTATACTTCCCATTCCGAAATTCAGCGAAGCGCAGGATAGATATTACCATACCGTTTCGGTCGGTAATATAAGCGTTATGTGTATTCCCAACGGTGTAGAGGGAATAGAGGACGTCGGTCTTATTATCTCCGCTATCGCCGAGCTTTCCGAGCATAAACTCACTCCCGCGTTTTACGACGTACAGCTTAAGTACCGCGATACCCGCGACGAGGATTCTGCGGAAATGCTCGATATAATCTTCTCCTCCCGTACCTTCGACCTCGGCGCTACCTTTGGTTGGGGCGGCATTTTGGCAGATTATCAGACACTCGACCGTAATTACGCATCACGCTTTGATTCTACTATCTCTAAAGCCGAAGCCAAGCTCGAGGAAACGCTTGAGCTTATAGGCTGATAAATTCAGGTTCTTGTAGGACGCTTTGCGCTCTTATTAGAATAAAAACACACCTTAAGCCACACCGAGAGAGCGTGTATACACGCTCTTTTGGTGTTTTCTTGTTGTCGGGCTTGGCATAGCGGCGCAGACCGCAAATAGACCGATATTTATTAAGGGTTTTTAAGGAAAGAAAACGGAGCAAACACTCCGTTTTCTCGATTTTTATGTCTTTTTGCTATGAACAAATGAAACCTCTCGCAGTAGATTACTACAGCTTCGGGTTTCATTTGTCCATTCTGCATTCGCTCTGCTACGCCCCGATCGCTTGCTAATGCCCCAAAAATCCAAGGATTTTAATCGGTTTATGAGGTTTCCGTGCGCTCGCGCAAGATTCGTGCGCGACCTTCGGTCTTGTCC
>JAZRLT010000203.1:0-2131 GCA_045646995.1 Eubacteriales bacterium
CGATCGTTATCGAGGAAAAGCTTTGACCCTCGGCAAGAGTAAATCCCCTTGTCTCGGCAAGCCTGTTTTCGCCTTGGACCGTAACCTCAATTCCGTTATACGTACTCTCGAAAAGCGTACTGTCGTAGCCTATCGCATATATCCAAAGCAGAAAGGCACCTAAAACAGCACCGACGAAGACGATTATTTTTCTGGTGCGCGACATCCGTTCGATGTGCTTAGGATTTTTTTCGTTATTTTTGTTCTTCAGCATCATCCTTCGTCTTCACGCTCCTTTTGAAAAATTTGCCTTTCATACGTTCGCCGATATTCTTTTCATCGGGAACGAGCGTTGCGGTAAGATATTCCTCGAGCGTCTGACGGTTAAAATTACGCTTGAGCTCGCCGTCAGCCGCAACCGAGATTATACCGTTTTCCTCGGAAACGACAAGAACTATCGCGTCGCTGTTTTCGCTCATACCAATCGCGGCGCGGTGGCGCGTACCAAGGTCTTTAATTATATCATCACTATTGGAAAGCGGGAGAAAGCAGCCCGCGGAGTGAACTCTTCCCTCGCGGATTATTACCGCACCATCGTGAAGAGGAGCTTTGTTGAAAAAGATATTTTCAAGCAAAAATGCCGAGGGAACCGCATCAACAATAGTACCCGTTCTTATGTAGTCGCCGAGACGGGTAGTACGTTCAAATACCACCAACGCACCGGTTCTCGTATGGGAAAGGTTTTCCGCCGCTTTGCTTACCTCGGACACCGCCGAGCGGATAATCGCGGTTTCCTCGCTGTCCATACGGCCCTTGAAATTCTTAAGCGATTCGCCGCCGACCTTTTCAAGAGCGCTTCTAAGCTCAGGCTGGAAAACTATAACTATCGCAACGATACCTACCGAGAACATATTCGTAAGAATAAAGTTGAGCGCATGCATATCGAGAAGGTTGCTTATAAAAAGCAAAACCACCAGGAATACGATACCTACGAGAAGCTTTCCCGCGCGGCGATCGCGCACAAAGGTAAACACCCAATAGAACAGAAATGCAACGATGATAATATCAATAACGTCGATCACATTAATGTTTGAAAGCTGGTTCCAAAGATATTCAAGGTATTCGAGAAAGGCACTCATACCTCACTCCTCCTTCGGCAGGTTATTTAATGAAATATTTTAACATATTACTATATGCTTGTCAAGGCGAGATAACGCCTCAAATCTCGAAAAACTCCTTGTTTTTCAATAGCTTTTCGATAGCAAGCCCACGGTGGCTTACTGAATTTTTTTCCTCCGAGGTCATCTCGGCATAGGTCTTACCCATAGGCGGGTAATAAAACACAGGATCGTATCCGAAGGTACCGTCGCCACGGCATTCGTCGATTATCTCACCCTCACCGCCAAAGGCGGATACGGTAAGAGTTTCTCCGTCGGGACGACAAACGCAAATCGAGCAAACAAACCTTGCGGAACGGTCTGCATCGGGAAGCTTTGAAAGCTCGGAAAGAAGCTTTTCGATATTATCGGCATCACTGCATCCCTCTCCCGCATAACGGGCGGAAAATACGCCGGGCGCGCCGTCGAGCGCATCAACGACAAGTCCGCTGTCATCGGCAACCGAAATCATACCCGTATAGTCGCAAAGAGCCTTTGCCTTTATATACGCGTTGCCCTCGAAGGTATCGGCGTCCTCGATTATTTCGCCCGCAAAGCCGGTCGCGGAAATCGGGATTATTTCAGCCTCGATTCCCTTTTCCCTAAAGCAGTTATTAAATTCGGACACTTTATGTGCATTATTGGTAGCAAGAACTATTTTTATCATTTTATTCCTCAAAGAAGGCGCCTATAAATTCCTTACCGTTAAAGCGTTTAAGGTCGTCAATTCCTTCGCCGACGCCGATAAATTTAACGGGAATACCAAGCTCGCGCTTGATAGCGAGGATAATTCCGCCCTTTGCGGTACCGTCAAGCTTAGTAAGAACAAGACCCGTGATATCAGCGGCCTTTCCGAATTCCTTAGCTTGGATAAGGGCGTTTTGACCGGTGGATGCATCGAGAACAAGAAGCGTTTCGCGCTTAGCGTTCGGAGCCTCGCGGTCGATAACTCGGTTTATTTTAGCAAGCTCGTCAATAAGATTCTTCTTATTATG
>JAZRLT010000204.1:0-1913 GCA_045646995.1 Eubacteriales bacterium
ATGAGCATTGGAACGAGCTGAAATTACCCTCTTAATGTCTTTATCATAGCCGAAGGATCCTCTGCTGAAAATACTGCACTTCCTGCTACGAGTACATTAGCTCCTGCCGCAATAGCTACGGGTGCAGTTTCAGGAGAGATACCGCCGTCTACCTGAATATCAAGTTCAAGTCCTCTGCGGTCTGCCTCTGCTCTGAGGGCTGAAACCTTCTGCATCATATCCTGCATAAACTTCTGACCTCCGAAGCCGGGTTCGACAGTCATAACGAGCACGAGGTCGCAAAGGTGGAGATAGGGAATGATCGCGCTGACGTCGGTTTTGGGCTTGATGGAAATACCCGCCTTCTTACCGCAGGCGCGAATCTTTGTAAGAGCCGCCTCGGGGTCGTCGGTCGCTTCAACGTGAATGGTGATGATGTCGGAGCCCGCGTTTGCGAAGTCCTCGATATATCTGATAGGATCGGTTATCATAAGATGCACGTCGAGGATAAGATCGGTAGACTTGCGGAGCGATTTTACGACGGGCTGACCGAAGGAAATGTTCGGGACGAAGATACCGTCCATAACGTCAAGATGTAAATATTCGGCGCCGCCGTCCTTTGCGGCTTGTATCTGAACACCCGCGTTTGCGAAATCGCAGGAAAGCGCCGAGGGGGAAAGCTTAACTCTTTTCATATATTATGTACCTTTCGACAAAATATAGCATATTATGTAATATAATTCGGTATCGTCCGATGCGTAGGAATATTAAGCTTACGGATCCTACCCGCTGACGCATCGGTATATACCTTAAATATATAATATAACTTTTTCTCGGTGGTGTCAACATTACCGAGGAAAATACATCAACTTTATGACAACTATTCGCCGGATTGGTTAGGCGTGGGATCGTCCTTCGGAATCACGCTCATTTTTCCGGTCCGTTCAAGTATTATCGTTTTGACCATACCGAGGTTTTCAAATCCGTTTATCCGTACCTGCGCTTCTACGTCTTCTTGTGACATTCTGACCGAAAAAAGATTTTTTCTTATAAAGCTTCCGTTTTCATACAGCGTTATCGCGTCGCCGTTTAAGAATTTGCGGAAACGGCCGCTTTTCAGCGCGATGAAGGATAAAACGACCTCGAGTAAAGATATCATAACGACGGGAACGATTCCGTATAAAATCGGCACCTTTTGGTCGGTGACGGGGTATACAGCCAATTCCGAAAGAAAAACCGTCGTTACAAGCTCAGAAACCTGCATTTCGCCTATCTGACGCTTTCCCATAAAACGCATCATAGCCGTGAGTAAAATATAAAAAATCAACGAGCGGTAAATGATAACTGTCATATATTCACCTCGGAAATATTTTCTCCGCGTTTTAAATTGTTATTCGGTTTTGTATTGACGAAAAAGTGAAAATGTTGTAGAATGTATCTCGAAATCAATTTTCGAGGTGCGTTATGAGTCATAAGGAAAAAGCGGCAGAACTATTTAATTCGGGTTGTAACTGTGCCCAAGCGGTATTTTGCGCATTTTCCGACGTTACGGGTATCGACGTCGAAACGGGTATGAGGCTTTCCTCCTCCTTCGGCGGCGGTATGGGTAAGCTAAGAGAGGTCTGCGGTGCTTGTACGGGCGCTTTTGCCGTAGCGGGCGCGCTTTGGGGCTATACCGACGTGAATGACCATAAGGCGAAGGTTGCTCATTACGAGATCGTCCGCCGTATTGCGAACGAGTTTAAGGAAAAGCATAATACCTACCTTTGCTCAGAACTTATGGACGGTATCGCCAACGCGAAGGGAAGTGACCCCGCCGAGCGTACCCCCGAATATTACGCCGTCCGTCCCTGTTGCCGTTTCGTTATGGACGCTGCGGAAATACTCGATAATATTATCGCCGAAAAAGCGCCGGAAAGAGCCTAAATACGGCA
>JAZRLT010000205.1:0-2288 GCA_045646995.1 Eubacteriales bacterium
GGCTGCGGAAGCGGTATTCTCGGTATCGGAGCGGCGCTTTTGGGTGCTGAACATATCGACGCGGTCGATATAGATATGGTTGCGACTCGTATCGCCGAGGAAAACGCCGAGAAGAATAACCTTCCCGACGGAAAAATGGACGTCGTTTGCGGTAACGTGCTTACCGACGAATCGCTTTGGAATAGCTTCGCCGAGAAGAAGTACGATATAATTCTCGCGAATATCGTTGCGGATATTATAAGCGATATGCTTCCGCTTTTTGATTCCTGCTTGAAGAACGACGGCAAGATGGTTTGCTCGGGCATAATTGCTCCGAGAAAGGAATTCGTACTCGAGGCTTTGGAAAGAAACGGATTCGACGTCGAAGAAATCAAAGAAAAGAATGAATGGGTGGCTATTATATGCCGAAAGAAATAAAGCTTTCCGAGATCGAATGCGAGATGCGCTCGCTCGAGGAGACTATCGAGTATAATTCGCGCCTCTATTACGAGCTTGATTCCCCGATAATGCAAGACGAGGAATACGACGCGATATTCCGCCGCTTAACCGATTTAGAGCGCGATTATCCCGATTTAGCCTCGCCTAATTCGCCTACAAAGCGCGTCGGCGGTAAGGTTTCGGAAAGGTTCGAAAAGGTGCGCCATTCCGTGCCTATGGACTCCTTCGGCGATATCTTCTCCGAAGAGGAGATCTACGATTTCGTCGAAAAGATAAAGAGGGAATACCCCGAGGCGGACTTTATCGTCGAGCGAAAGTTCGACGGCCTCTCGGTCTCGCTTGAATATGAAAACGGTAATTTTGTCCGCGGACTTACCCGCGGCGACGGTGTTTTCGGCGAGGACGTAACCGAAAATTTGCGAACCGTAAAATCGGTACCGTTAAAGCTTAAGCGCGAGGTCGGACATATTCTTGTCCGCGGTGAGGTATATATGCCCCGTAAGGTGTTCGCGAAGCTTAACGAATTACGCGAGGCAAACGGCGAAAAGACCTTCGCTAATCCCCGTAACGCGGCGGCTGGCTCGTTACGTCAGCTTGATTCGAAAATATGCGCCGAGCGAGGCTTGGAAATTTTCGTTTTCAATCTCCAGTCGGCAGAAAAAATGCCCGACCGTCATTCCGAATCGCTTAATATGCTTACCGAGCTCGGATTTACCGTTTCTCAAGGCGGGATATTGTGTGATACCGCCGAGGAGGTCGTTTCGGCTGTACGCGCTATCGGTGAAAAGCGTCCTGAGCTGCCTTACGATATCGACGGTGCGGTAATTAAGGTAGATAGACTGTCGGTGCGTGAGCATTTGGGCAGTACGTCGTCTACTCCCCGCTGGGCGGTGGCTTATAAATATCCCGCGGAAATAGCCGAAACAAGGCTTGTCGATATTGATATTCAGGTAGGTCGTACGGGAGTTTTGACTCCCCGCGCCGTACTCGAGCCCGTAAGATTGGCGGGAAGCACGGTTTCCTACGCGACACTTCATAATATAGATTTTATCCGCGAACGCGACGTCCGTATCGGCGATACCGTAAGACTCCGTAAGGCGGGGGATATAATCCCCGAAATAATTTCGGTCGTTACCGAAAAGCGAAGCTCTTATGCGGTGCCCTTCGAAATGCCCGAAAATTGTCCGTCCTGCGGTGAAAAAGTAGTCCGCGAGGACGGCGAGGCTGCGGTGCGATGCGTCAACCCCGATTGCCCGAGCCAGCTCGCGAGAAGTATAATCCATTTCGTCTCGCGCGATGCGATGAATATCGACAGTCTCGGCGAAAGGGTCGTTGAACTGTTTATAGAAAAGGGACTTATTAAGAGCTCCGCCGATCTTTATTACCTGATTTGGGAGGATATCGCTCCTTTAGAGGGATTGGGCGAAAAGAGCGCTAAAAAGATCATCGCTTCTATTGAAAAAAGCCGTGAGGCGGGCTTGGAAAGACTGCTTTACGGATTGGGAATACGCCATATCGGCGAAAAGGCGGCTCAAACGCTTGCCTCGCGCTTTGGCGATATCAATACGCTTATGAACGCTACCGTTGAGGAATTATGTGCCGTCGATGATATCGGCGCGGAGAGTGCGGCGTCGGTCGTGCGATTCTTCTCGGGTGACCATGCGAAAAATTTAGTCGGAAGATTGATCTCTGCTGACGTTTCGGTCGAAAGTAAAGAGAGACCCCTTGGAAACGCACTTTCGGGAAAGACCGTCGTTGTGACGGGTACGCTCCCTACCTTAAAGCGTAACGAGGCGGAGGCGTTGATACGCGCCCACGGCGGAAGCGCTTCGGGCTCGGTTTCGAAAAAG
>JAZRLT010000206.1:0-4702 GCA_045646995.1 Eubacteriales bacterium
TACACCGAAAAGCTCACCGAATACGTAATAAACAAGGCGGCAGAATCTCCCGCCATCAAGGCTCAGACCGCAGACAAGACCACCGACGTCATCACCGGTCTTCCCTTCTCTCCCACGGAAAAGCTCACCGAAGCCCAAAAGGCGGAAGCATTCAAGAGCTATATCAACGGCTTGGACACTCAGGGCAAGGCTGACACCTATATCGAGATAAAGTGTATCCTTTCCGACGAGGAACTCAACAAGCAGGTCGATCAGATAATCGCAAATATGACCCGCGAACAGATAATCGCTCAGATTACCGAGGCTTATTCTCAGCAGCCGGGTGTGTCCTTAGACCAGCTTCTCGACAGAATATCCCAGTTAAGCGACGAGGAATTGTTCGAGTATATCCGTCCCGAAATAGCAAAGAGCATCGAAAACGGATATGCCGAAAAGGTCAAGGAGCAAATGTCCGCGATTCCCGCGGAACAGCTTTCTCAAGCGCTCACCGCCGAGATGACCGCGTATTCCGAAAAGCAAATGGCTGAGTATTACGACGATATCATCGAATTTTCGGAAAGCACCTACGACAAAAACCTCATAACCCTCGGTGCTATCGACCTCGATTCTCCCTCGACGGTCAACCTCTTCCCCTCCTCCTTCGAAAACAAGGACATAATCGAAGAGGTCATCGCGGACTATAACAGCTCGGTCGAGGAATTAAAGCGAATCAACTATACCGACTACATCGGAATTATGATGTCCTCGATAACCACCATAATCGACGCTATCTCTTACGTTCTCGGCGCGTTTGTCGGCATAAGCTTGGTCGTTTCCTCGATTATGATAGGCGTTATAACGCTCATCTCGGTTCAGGAAAGAACGAAGGAGATCGGTATTCTCCGCGCTATCGGCGCTTCGAAGAAGAACGTTTCGAGTATGTTCAACGCCGAAACGGTCATTATAGGCTTTGCCGCAGGCTTGATAGGTATCGGCTTGACCTATATCCTCTGTATCCCGATAAACGCGGTGATCCACGCGCTTACCGATATCGGCGGACTCAACGCCTTCCTCCCCGTCGGCGGCGCTGTAATACTCGTCCTTATAAGCGTTATCCTCACCCTTATCGCGGGTATTATCCCCTCCCGCAGCGCGGCTAAGAAGGACCCCGTGGTAGCGCTCAGAACCGAGTAATCTAACCCCCATAAACGCAAGCATTTTCAGGTACCCCTCGGTCGCTTGCGCTCTCGAATAAGATCCTTCGGAATTTATTCGGCTTATTGTATATTTTCGGAGCTCAGGGTTAAATCCTTGGGTTCCGATTTTTATTTACCTGACGGCACTAAAAATAAAAGAATATTAAAAAGAAAATTCGATGGCGGAGGCGGTGGTAATATACGAATCGGTCTCGACCGATTCGTATTATCTTCATCTCCCTCTATATCTTTTTCTATTTCTATTTCTTATTCTATTTCTTATTCTGTCTCGGGACAATTCGGGACATGTCCGGGACATGTCCGGGACATTTCTTTTCTTTATTTTCTTCATCTCCCTCTATATCTTTTTCTTTTTTCTTTTTCTTTTTCTTATTCTACGGCGTTACTATAACGTCACAATAACGTTACGTTTATTCCCGTTTTTCTTGATTTTTAACGATTTTCGTGAACGATTTACGTTCGTTTCACGTTCGTCTCACGTTCGTTTCACGTTCGTTTCGCGTTCGTTTCGTGCACTTTCCGCAATTTTTTTACACACTTTTTGCGAACTTTTTACGCACTTTTTGCGAACTTTTTGCGAACTTTTTACGCATATTTTATGGAATTTTCAGATTAATTTCGTGTTCAAATCATTTACTTTTCAACTCTTTTGTGCTATAATAAAGTTTAGTTCGATTTGGAGGAAACAAATGGATATAATCGCAAAAATTGCAGAAGAATTAAAAATAAGAGCCACGCAGGTCGAGGCGGCAGTCAACCTTATCGACGAGGGTAACACCATTCCCTTTATCGCCCGTTACCGCAAGGAAGCGACCGGCGCGCTCGACGACGAAAAGCTCCGCGAATTGGGCGAAAAGCTCGAGTTTTACCGTGCGCTTGACGCACGCCGTGCCGACGTAACCCGTCTTATCGACGAGCAGGGCAAGCTCACCGAGGAGCTCGTCAACGCTATCGAAAACGCGAAAACGCTTTCGGAATTAGAGGATATCTACCGTCCCTACCGTCCGAAGAGACGTACCCGCGCGAGCATCGCCGCCGAAGCGGGTCTTACCCCTCTCGCCGAGCTTATTCTCGAGCAGAAAAAGGATATAGATATCAACGCCGAAGCCGAAAAATATTTAAACCCCGAAAAGAAGATAAACACCGTCGAAGACGCGTTAAACGGCGCGAAGGATATCATCGCCGAGCGCGTTTCGGACAACGCCGAATTCAGAAAATGGATCCGCGAATTCACCTTCCGTCACGGCTCTCTCGTTTCCAAAGCCAAGACCGAGGAGGACACCGTTTACCGCACCTATTACGAATATTCCGAGCCGTTATCGAAGATCCCCTCCCACCGTATTCTCGCCGTTGACCGCGGCGAAAAGGAGGGTATCCTTTCGGTAAAGGTCGATATCGATAAAGAAAAGATATTCACCTATCTCCGCTCCCAGCTTCTTACCGCAAAGGAATGTCAATCCACCGAATACGTCCGCGAAGCAAGCGAGGACGCTTACGAGCGCCTTATCGCCCCCTCGGTTCAGACCGAAATGCGTAACCTTATCACGGGCAACGCTCAGGAGCAGGCCATCCGCGTTTTCGGCGAAAACCTCAAGAACCTTCTTATGCTTCCTCCCGTACGCGGAAAGGTAGTTATGGGCTTTGACCCCGCTTACAGAACGGGTTGTAAGATAGCTATCGTCGATGACGTCGGCGACGTACTCGCAACGACCGTCGTCTATCCTACCCCTCCCCAGAACAAGACCGAAGAAGCAAAGGCAACACTTAAAAAGCTTATCGAAAAGCACAAGGTCGATATAATTTCTATCGGCAACGGTACCGCCTCGAAGGAAAGCGAGATCTTCGTAGCGGGTATGATAAAGGAGCTTGACTGCGAGGTAAGCTATATTATGACGAACGAAGCGGGCGCGTCGGTTTATTCGGCATCCAAGCTCGCGAGCGAGGAATTTCCTCAATTCGACGTATCGTTAAGGAGCGCCGTTTCTATCGCAAGAAGACTCCAAGACCCGTTGGCAGAGCTCGTTAAGATAGACCCCAAGGCTATCGGTGTCGGTCAGTATCAGCACGATATGGAGCAAAAAGCCCTCGACAGCTCGCTTGCGGGCGTTGTCGAATCCTGCGTTTCGGGCGTCGGTGCCGACCTTAATACCGCGTCGGTAAGCCTTCTTTCGCATATCGCGGGTATCAACTCCAAAATCGCAAAAAGTATATACGAATACCGCACCACCGTTTCCCGCTTCAAGAGCAGAAACGAGCTTTTGAAGGTTAAGGGTATCGGCGAAAAGGCTTATAAACAATGCGTCGGCTTCCTCCGCGTTCCCGAAAGTAAGGAAGTCCTCGACAATACAAGCGTCCACCCCGAAAGCTACGAGGCAACATATTCCCTCTTAAAGCTCCTCGGATATACCGAAGCGGACGTAAGAAACCGAAACCTCGGCGAACTCAAATCCCGACTTGAAGCCCGCGGAAGCGCAAGCGTTGCAAGCGAGCTCGGAATCGGTGTTCCCACCCTCAACGACATAATCTCCGAGCTTGAAAAGCCGGGTCGTGACCCCCGTGACGAGCTTCCTCCCCAGATTCTCCGTACCGACGCGATGGATATTTCCTCGCTTAAGACGGGTATGGAATTCGTCGGAACCGTAAGAAACGTTGCCGACTTCGGCGCGTTCGTCGATATCGGCGTACATCAGGACGGATTGGTTCATATAAGCAAGCTCTCCGACAAGTTCGTTAAGCGCGCAAGCGACATCGTAAAGGTCGGCGATATCATAAAAGTGAGAGTTATGGACGTCGATGTTGCAAAAAAACGCATTTCTCTCGAAAAAATACGATGAAATATGCAACAAACCTATTGAAAAGTTGCAAAAAGCGTTGTATAATAACTCATTCGAAATAATATGCTAATTTTGGAGGTATATAATTATGATCAACAATCAGTATCTTCAGGATCTTTACGCTCAGGTTGAAAAACGTAACGCCGGCGAAAAAGAATTCCTTCAGGCGGTAAGCGAGGTTTTCGAATCTCTCGCTCCCGTTATTGAAAAGCGTCCCGACCTTGTTGAAGCAGGCGTTATGGACCGCATCGTTGAACCCGAACGCTTCATTCAGTTCCGTGTTGCTTGGGTTGATGACAACGGCGTTGTTCAGGTTAACCGCGGCTTCCGTGTTCAGTTCAACAGCGCGATTGGTCCGTACAAGGGCGGTTGCCGTTTCCACCCCAGCGTTTGCTCGTCCGTAATCAAGTTCCTCGGCTTCGAGCAAACCTTTAAGAACTCTCTTACCGGTCTTCCCATGGGCGGCGGTAAGGGCGGCGCAGACTTTGACCCCAAGGGCAAGTCCGACAACGAAATTATGCGTTTCTGCCAAGCGTTTATGACCGAGCTTCAAAAATATCTCGGCCCCGATACCGACGTTCCCGCAGGTGATATCGGCGTTGGCGCAAGAGAAGTTGGCTATATGTTCGGTCAGTATAAGAGAATCCGTGATGAATTCACCGGCGTTCTCAC
>JAZRLT010000207.1:0-5644 GCA_045646995.1 Eubacteriales bacterium
AATTTCACACGATGCCTTTACTCTGCCGTTTGAACAGATTTCCGAAACGGTGAACATTGAGCCTCTTTTAAGAAGCCATTTATAATCGGTCGCATTTTCTGTTTCGTAAACATATTTGTTTGTAGAAGCGGCATACACACCGGGAGTAATATTTTTTCCCGAATAGTCAATCTTCGGCACCGATGAATTTACCTTATAGGGAAGCACGCCGTAACCCGCAATAGACGAAGAGGTGAGCGGATAGGACTTCGCGCAAACTCGTCCGCCGTTGGCAACGACACCTGCCGAGCCGCCGGTATTACCCTCGACGGTATAAACGTAGCCGCCCGAGGTATAAACGACGAAACCGATATGGTTTATGCCGCCGCTGCTGTAAAAGAAGATAAGGTCGCCGGGCTGGGGAACGTAGCTTCCGCCGTTATAGGCGCTCTTCTGATAATATCCGTTATGCTGAAGCTGGGTCGCCCAATAAGCACATCCGACCTCACGCCAGATATACGCACTGCCCGCGCCGAGATGGTTACGGCACCAAGCGCTCGTAGAATTCTGGTCGGTACAGCGAGCCTGAAGAAGAGACCAAGAGCAGAAGGTAGCGCACCACTGATAGCCGTAACCGCCTACCGAGCCCATATTATAGCAATATTCGGTATAGTTACCGCTTCCCGCGGAGGTACCCGCATAGTCGCCCGCGCTATTACTTTCCATATAGCCGAGCTGGGAAAGAGCAAGTGCGAGGGTATCGGTTCTTCCGTCACCCGTAAGCATTATTTTCTGGAAATTACCGTAATAGTGGCTTCCCGCATAGGAAGAGGAAATGCCGTTCGCGCCGCTGCGGTAGGTAACCGGAGTAAGGTCAGCGGAAGCGGCAAAGCTCACAGCCGTTGCCGAAAGAACGACCGCCATCACAACGGCAAGAATTCTTGTGAAACAGGTCTTCATATAATTCTCCTTATTATAATATACTATATATACGTCTTAACACGACACCGAATGATTCTACCACAAAACTGCATTTTTGTAAATGGTCCTGCACAATATTTCATCAAAAAAACGATTTTTATCGATTGTGCACAAATTATACGCCTAAAACACAAAAACAGCCTCGGGCAACACCCGAGACTGTTTATGAAAAAATACCAAAAATTATTTTTTATAGGCGTAAACGCCCTTACTGCTCTTGCTATGGTAATACTTTCTGTAATAGTATTTACGGCTGTTCGCTTTACGGTTATTTCTCACGACGCCGAGCATCTTACATCCGCTCTTATTGATCTGGTCGACGATTTCCTGAGCCTGACGGTAGTGAACCTTGGAGTTTCCGAGCACCATAACCGCTCCGTCGCACTTTTCGGCGATAACGGCGGCGTCGATTACCTGACCGAGAGGAGGAGTGTCGATAATAATATAGTCGTAGACCTTGCGGCATTCCGAAACGAGAGCCGTGAAATATTTACCGTTCAAGAGCTCAACGGGGTTAGGGGGATACTGTCCCGCGAAAAGGACCTGCAATTTACTGTTCATTACGGGACAGAGACATTCCGAAACGGGGCTCATACCGGTAAGAACCTCACTCAAGCCGGCATAGCTTTGAGCGGTTGTATTACGACCCGCCATAACCGACTTACGCATATCCGCGTCGATAAGCAAAACTCTCTTATCGAGCTCGGCAAAGCTTTTCGCAATACGGAGCGCAACGGTAGTCTTACCGTCATTTTCGTTACAGCTCGTAACCATTATAACGCGTATATCCTGACCGCAGAACTGAAGGTTGGTACGTAAAACTTTATATGCTTCTTCAGTGAAGAAATCATCATCACCGGGTAATTTAAGGTTTATAGGTTCCATAATTACTCCTTATCTTCGGTTTTTTCGGTATTAGATACATAAGCCGACTTATAATACTTTTTATTTTCGCGCCACTTGTCTTCTTTATAACGGGAATACTTATTTTTCTTTTTGGGAGCGTTGGCGTCGGGGATATCGCCCAGAATAGTCAATCCGAGATATCGTTCGATATCCTCTTCGGTATGGATATAGTTATCAAAGAGGAACATCGCGAGGAACACCAAAAATACAAGCGCGCCCGCGATAATACCGAATTTGAGGCTCGACATAAGAGACACGGCATTTGCAGGATAGGTATTATACGTAGCCGTTTGATAAATATACATAGTATCGTATTTTATCATATCCTTAATGACCTGTGCGCCTATCTTACAAACGCTGTCGGCGATATCCCTCGCCTTTTCGGGAGAGGACGCCGTAGTGGTTATATGAAGAACACGGGTCTCTTCGGGGTTGACAATGCTGATATTACCGCTCGATACACCGTATCCCAAGTCCTTGCTGACCGCGTTTACGACCTTTGAGCTTTTAAGGATATACATAACGTCGGGAATAACCCTCATCGCGATAGTGTAGTCCTTGTTGTATTTGCTTATATCAAACCCGCTGGTTTCGATTATCTGACCGTTTTCGTCGATTTCGACTTCTTCGTTCATATTGATGAGATAAATGGTAGCGGAAGACGAATAGACGGGCACGTAGGTATACTTTGCATAGGCATAGGAAAGACCCGTAACAACGACCGCCGCAATCAAAACGAACCACATACATCCACGGAAAACGTTCCACAGATCTCTCGGTGATATGGTTTTCAAAGCCATCTTTTCATTCATTTCTGTTCCCCCTCATTATCGCAAAACAAATTCTTCGCATTGTTATAAAATATATTGTCGGCATACTTTTTGCCGTATTTCGACGAGATCAGCGCATAACACTTTTCAAGCTCCAAGGGACGAGTCGTTAAATTATGAGAATCGGTCGAAATAAAATCGACAACTTTTTCGGCGAGAAGCGATTTCATACGGCATTTCAGCCTGAATTGAAATCTCATAAACATCGATTGAGCGTTCGCCTGAATAAGCGCACCGTTTTCTTTAAGCGCGAGTATTCTTCCGACGCTGAGCTTAAAATATCGCTCGGCGTGGGCGATTATCGGAATATATCCGACGCTCAAAAGCCTATCGACAGCCTCGGCGATAAAATTCTCGGAATCGCCCTCGGAAAACTCCAAAAGGACGTATCTCGTATCGCCGTATGTATTAACTATTTTGTTCTTCAGCCATGATATACAATCGTGGCGGTAAAAAAGCTCGTTACCGAAAACCAAGACCAAGTCGGGATATTTCTTTTCGCAATACTCCTTTAATTTTTGAAAGGCGTATTCGGAATGCTTTCGGTTATCCCCAAAATATTCGGGATGAAAATGAGGTGTAGCGCATAATATACGGATTCCCTCGGCATAGCCGCGGTCAGCCATTTCATACATACCGTTTTCGTCCTCGGGACCGTCGTCTGTTCCGAAGAGAATATGAGTATGAATATCAGCGAACAAAACACGCACCTCTTTTCAAAAAGTTACAATTACCCGAAATTTATTATGTCACATTTATTTTGAAAAGTCAATAGTGCATTATTACGGCTCGTTAAATATGCGTTCGATAGCGTCCATAACCGTTCTTCGGCTCGTTATAAGCGAAATATCTCTACGCATTCTTGCCGAGCCCGAAAAGCCCTTACAGTATTGAAGAAGATGGTGGCGGAATTCCTTTATGCCGTTATCGCCCTTTTCAAGTATCGCCGTTTCGAGCTGTTCGATAAGGATAGCCCTTTTTTCTTCGTTCGAGGGCTCTTTGTATTCCCTTCCCTCGCATTTTGCGATTATTTCGGAAAATACCCAAGGACGTCCGTACGCGCCTCGGCCTATCATAACGCCGTCGCAACCCGTTTCCATCATCATCGAAACGTAGTCCTCGTAAGACGCGACGTCACCGTTTCCGATGACGGGAATCGAAACCGATTCTTTAACCTTTTTTATTATTCCCCTGTCAGCCTTGCCGGAATACATCTGGGTACGCGTTCTTCCGTGAACAAAAACCGCGCTCGCGCCTCCGCGCTCGCAAGCCTTCGCAACTCTTATAGCCGCCTCGGGGTCGTCGTCCTCGCAGGTCTTACGCATTTTTGCCGTCACGGGCACGTCGATCGCGTTTGCCACAGCGTAAACTATTCTTTCGCAAAGCTCGGGGTCGCGCATAAGCGCACTTCCGTCGCCGTTTTTATAAAGCTTGGGCACGGGACAGCCCATATTTATATCGATATATTCGGGATTATATCTCATAAGCGATTTAGCCGCATTCGCCATAACCTCGGGGTCGCGCCCGAATATCTGGATCGCCGCGGGACGCTCGTCCTCGTAGACCTTCGCCAGAATATCGGTCTTACGGTCGCTGTACGTAACGCCCTTCGCGCTTATAAGCTCGCTCGTTACGCCCTCGGCTCCGCATTTTACGCAAACCGCTCGGAAGGCGTGGTCGGTTATTCCCGCCATAGGCGCAAGAAACAACCCGTGGCGAAATTCAATATTACCTATCTTCATATATTAATTGACGGTCTTTCCGCCGCCCGTCCTTTCGAGAAATTCGTCCGCCGCCCTGAAAACGGCGCTGTAATTCGGGTTTTCGCGTTCTTTTTTTATTTCCTCGACAAGCTCGTCGGTCGCGGTTATAAGCGAAATATCGCTTATCGCGGCACACGCGAAGGAAAATTCTCCGCTTTGACGCTCGCCGAAGAAGTCGCCCGGTCCGCGTCTTTCCAAATCCGCCTCGGCAATCTTAAAGCCGTCGGCGTGATATTTCATAATATTAAGTCGGTCGAGCGCGTTTCCGCTTTCGCCTCCGTTAACAAGGATACAAACCGATTTTCTATCGCCTCTTCCGATTCGTCCGCGAAGCTGATGGAGCTGGGAAAGTCCGAAGCATTCGGCGTTTTCGATAACCATAACCGTCGCCTCGGGGACGTCTACACCGACCTCGATAACCGTCGTGGCAACAAGCACACTCGTTTTCCCCGACGCGAAATCCTCCATCACCCTCGCCTTTTCGGCAGGCTTCATTTTTCCGTGGAGCAAGCCCGACGGGATACCCTTAAGCGCACCCTCGGTCAACTCCTTATAATATTCCTCGGCGGCGCGTCGCTCGGTAGCGCTTTCCTCGTTTTCCTCGATAAGCGGACAAACGACGTAGGCTCTTCCGCCCTCGGAAATCTCCTTACGGACGTATTCGTAAATCTTTTTCGAGCCTTGGGTAAGAATATAGGTCTCAACAGGCTTTCTTCCCGCGGGACGCTCGTCAAGAAGCGAAACGTCCAAGTCGCCGAAGATTATAAGCGACAGCGAGCGCGGTATCGGCGTAGCCGACATAACGAGCATGTGAGCGCGTTTTCCGTCGCGTTCACTCTTATCCAAAAGCGCGGCGCGTTGCTTTACGCCGAAGCGGTGCTGCTCGTCGGCAACGGCAAGGGCGCAATTATTAAAGACGGTCTTATCGGTTATAAGCGCGTGGGTTCCGACGGCAACGTTAACGCTTCCGTCCGCCAATCCCTCTCTAACACGTCTTTTCTCGGCGGCGGGAAGTCCCGAAACGGGAAGCTCTACACGAATCCCGAAGGGGGATAAAAACTTATCAAGCGTCTTTTTATGCTGGGACGCGAGAATTTCGGTCGGCGCCATCATACACGCCTGATAGCCGTTTTTGACACAAAGATATATCGCCGCGGCGGCAACGGCGGTCTTACCGCTTCCGAC
>JAZRLT010000208.1:0-6340 GCA_045646995.1 Eubacteriales bacterium
CAGAGAGATATTCAAATCGCTTTCCGATAAAACCATTATTTCCTTTGCTGCAGGTAACCCCTCGCCGTTATCTTTTCCCGTAGATAAAATGCATGCTGTTGCAGACGATATATTCAAAAACGACGCTTCTGTCGCTTTCCAGTACGGAATTACTGAAGGCTATCCTCGTCTTCGCGAACAGGTTGGTGAAAGACTTAAAGCTAAATTCAACGTCGGTTCCTACGATGATGATATTATTATTACCACCGGCGGACAGCAGGGAATAGACCTTTGTGCAAAGGTGCTTTGTAACGAGGGCGATACCGTAATTTGTGAAAACCCGAGCTTTATCGGAGCTCTTAATGCTTTCCGTTCCTACAATACCAATCTCGTAGGCGTCGACCTTGAGTCTGATGGTATGAATATCGACGCTCTCGAAAGCGCTCTTAAGGCTAATCCCAATACGAAGATAATCTACGTTATCCCTACGTTCCAAAACCCCGCGGGAATTACTACCTCTCTCGAAAAGCGAAAGGCAATCTTAGAACTTGCTGAAAAATATAACTGTTTGATTCTCGAGGATAACCCCTACGGAGAATTAAGATTCGCGGGCGAGGACGTACCTACAATAAAGAGCCTCGATACTAACGGTCGTGTTCTTTATTGCTCTTCCTTCTCGAAGATATTGTCCGCGGGAATGCGAATCGGTTTTGTTTGCGGTCCGAAGGAGCTTGTACAAAAAATCGTCGTTGTTAAGCAGGTTAATGACGTTCATACTAATCAGTTCTTCCAGATGGTTGCATCCAAATTTATCGATACCTACGGTCTTGACGAGCATATTGAATTTATCCGCGGATTATATCGTGATAAATGCAACCTTATGCTTTCCTGTCTTGATGAATACGTAGGCGATAAAGCTGTATATACTCGTCCCGAGGGCGGTCTCTTTATCTGGTTGACAGTTAACGGCGGAAACGGTGACGATATTGCCAAAAAGGCTATTGCAAATAAGGTTGCAGTTGTAACCGGCTCGAGCTTTAATCCTATTCAGGGTGGCTATTCGCCCTCGGTAAGACTTAATTTCTCTACTCCTTCCGACGAGCAGATTATTGAAGGCGTAAAGCGTCTCGCAAGTATTTTATAAATTCGGAGAATAATATGGAAAATCAAAACATCAAGAAGACGATACTCTCGGGTGTTCAGCCTTCGGGTACTCTTACAATAGGAAACTATCTCGGTGCACTCAGAAACTGGGCAACAATGCAGTATGATTATAACTGTTATTTCTGTGTAGTAGATCTTCATGCAATTACGGTTCGTCAGGTGCCTGCAGAGCTTCGCCAGAATTGCCTTAAGACTCTTGCGCTATACTTGGCAGTAGGAATCGACCCTAACGAAAACGCTGTTTTTATTCAGAGCCACGTTCCTGCACACGCTGAGCTTTCTTGGGTTCTTTCTTGCTATACAATGTACGGCGAGCTCTCTCGTATGACCCAATTTAAAGACAAGTCCGCAAAACATGCCGACAATATTAATGCAGGATTGTTCACTTATCCTGTCCTTATGGCGGCTGACATACTTCTTTATCAGCCTGATCTTGTGCCCGTCGGCAGTGACCAAAAGCAGCATATCGAACTTGCTCGTGATATTGCGGTAAGATTCAATAATACTTATTCCGATACTTTTAAAATTCCGGAACCCTATATGCCCAAGGTCGGCACTCGTATTATGTCTCTTTCCGACCCGACCTCTAAGATGAGCAAATCCGATTTGGGTGACGGAAGTATATTCCTTCTCGATTCTAAAGATGCTGTTATAAAGAAAATCAAACGTGCCGTTACTGATTCGGGATCAGAGGTTCGTTTTGCCGAAGGTAAAGACGGTATTAATAATCTTATGTCTATATATTCCGCATTTACCGGTAAAGATTTTGAGGAAATCGAAAAAGAATTTTCCGGTAAAGGTTACGGAGACTTTAAGATGGCTGTCGGCGAAACCGTGGCTGACGCTCTCGCAGATATTCAATCGAAATATAACGTATTTATTTCTGATAAAGAACAGTTAAATAAGATCCTTATAGAAGGATCTCAAAAAGCATCTTACGCTGCTGAAAAAACACTTCGTAAGGTTTATCGCAAGGTTGGTTTTTACTCTGTAAAGTAAAAGTAAAGGAATTAGTTATTTATGGCAAAGAAAGCTGTAGAATACGATAACCAAACAATTTCATCTCTCAAAGGCGCCGACAGAGTACGTTTGCGCCCGGCTGTAATTTTCGGTTCGGACGGAATCGAGGGTTGCGAGCATTCCTTCTTTGAAATACTCTCTAACTCGATCGACGAATACCGCGAAGGATACGGTACGCGGATTAACGTTACCGTTTATAGAGATCGCGTTATGGAGGTAGAGGACTTTGGTCGAGGCGTGCCTCTTGATTGGAACGAAAAGGAGCAAAAGTACAACTGGGAGCTCGTATATTGCGAGCTTTATGCGGGCGGTAAGTACAACAACGCTGACGGAGGTGCTTATGAGTATTCTTTGGGCTTGAACGGATTGGGCGCTTGTGCTACTCAGTATGCGTCTGAATTTATGGACGTTACCTCTTATCAGAGAGGCACTAAATATAATATCAGCTTCCGTGCAGGTGAGCCCGTTACAAATCTCGAAAAATCGGATTGTCCTAAAACAAAAAGCGGTACAGTCATTCGTTGGAAGAGTGATAAAAAGGTATTTACCGATATCAATATTCCTCGTGAATTTTTCAGCACAGTATTGAAAAAGCAGGCTGTTGTTAATGCAGGTCTTACTCTTTCTTTAAAATGGCAAAACGCCGACGGTTCTTTCGATACCGAGGAATACTGTTATGAAAACGGTATTACCGATTATATTAATGAAATTGTTGGGGAGAGCGGTCTTTCTCCCATAGGTGATTATTCAAGCGAGCGTGTGGGTCGTGACGCACTCGACCGACCCGAATATAAGGTTAAAATGCAATTTGCGTTTTGCTTTTCTAACGATGTAAACGTTATTGAATATTATCATAACTCTTCTTTCCTCGAGCACGGCGGTTCTCCCGATAAAGCCGCGAGAAGTGCTTTCGTATGGGCAATAGACCAATATGCTAAAAATAACGGAAAGTACAATAAAAACGAAAGTAAGATATTATTCTCTGACGTCGAGGACTCGCTTGTTTTAGTTGTCAATTCCTTCTCGACTCAAACCTCTTACGCCAACCAGACAAAAAAGGCTATAAACAACATTTTTATTGCCGAAGCTATGACCGATTTCTTCAAGCATTCATTGGAGGTTTTCTTTGCTGAAAATCCTCAGGCAGCCGACAAAATCGTTATGCAGGTTTTGGTTAATAAGCGTGCTCGCGAATCCGCAGAGCATATGCGTGTATCTTCAAAAAAGAAGTTAACTGCTACGCTCGATATTACCAACACCGTCGATAAATTCGTCGGTTGCAGATTGCGCGATCCTGAAAGATGTGAGCTTTATATAGTTGAGGGTGACTCTGCGCTTACAAGCTGTAAGCTCGCGAGAGATTCCGAATTTCAGGCTATAATACCTGTAAGAGGTAAAACGCTTAACTGTCTAAAGGCTTCCTTTGACCGTATTATGAAGAGCGATATTATCCTCGACCTAATAAAAGTAATCGGTTGTGGTGTAGAAGCTAAACAGTTGAAGGTGAAAGGTGTTTCTGCGTTTGACCTCAGCGCATTACGTTGGGATAAAATTATAATTTGTACCGATGCCGACGAAGACGGATACCAGATAAGAACGCTTATTCTTACTATGTTCTATCGTCTTCTTCCTACTCTTATAAAGGAAGGCAGAATTTATATTGCCGAAACTCCTCTTTACGAAATAACGTGCGGAGGAGAAACGATGTTTGCGTATAACGATTCTGAAAAGAACACAATCCTTGAAAAAATCGGTGATAAGAAGTTCACGATTCAACGTTCAAAGGGTCTTGGTGAAAACGACGCTGATATGATGAGCTTGACTACTATGAAGCCTGCTACAAGAAAGCTTATCAGAATTTCTCCCGAGGATGAGGCCAAAACCTACGAAATGTTTGACGTTCTTTTAGGCGATAACATCACCGGCAGAAAAGAATTTATTTCGATGCACGGCGCAAAATATCTCAATCTCGCTGACTATTGATGAGGTAAACAATGGCAAAGAAAAAGATAAAACCCGTCGAACCGGAAATCGTTTCCGAACCGATCGACGTTTCTATAACCAACGTTCTCGAAACCAATTATATGCCGTACGCTATGAGCGTTATCGTTTCGCGTGCTATTCCCGAGATAGACGGTTTTAAGCCGGCTCACAGAAAACTCCTTTATACTATGTTTAAAATGGGTTTGCTTACCGGCCAAAAGCAAAAGAGTGCCAAGGTGGTCGGTCAGACTATGGTACTTAACCCTCACGGCGACGCCGCTATTTATGAGACTCTTGTCCGTCTTACTACGGGAAAAGAATGCTTGCTGCATCCTTTTATTGAATCAAAGGGTAGCTTTGGTAAGCAATATTCTGATATGGCGTACGCAGCTTCGCGTTATACCGAATGTAAGCTTGCGAAATTCAGCGAGGAAATTTTCGACGGTATAGATAGAGACGCCGTAGATTTTGTAGATAATTACGACAGCACGACGACAGAGCCTGTAGTTCTCCCCACGAGCTTTCCCAATATACTCGTTTCGCCCAACTCCGGTATTGCCGTAGGTATGGCGAGCGACATTTGTTCCTTTAATCTTCGTGAGGTATGCGAGGTTTGTTCTGCATATCTGCGTAACGAGAATATCACTACCGAAGAAATTATGGATATTCTTAAGGCACCGGATTTTTCTACCGGCGGTCTCCTGATATATGATCGTGAAAAGATACGCGAGGTATATGAAACCGGACGAGGTTCCTTGAAGGTTCGCGCTAAATACGTATACGATAAAAGCGAAAACAGAATCGAAGTTCTGCAAATTCCTTATACGACCACTCTTGAAAAGATACGCGAGAGTATGATTCAGCTTGTAAAGGAAGGCAAGATAAAGGACGTATCCGACGTTCGTGACGAGATCGATATTAACGGCTTTAAAATGGCCATCGATCTTAAACGAGGTACCGATCCCGAAAAGCTTATGCAGAAACTTTTCAAGCTTACAAAGCTCGAGGACGACTTTAAATGTAATTTCAATATTCTCGTAGGCGGTGTGCCCCAAACCATGGGCATTAAGCAAATACTCGAGGAATGGTGTGCCTTCAGAATCGAATGCTTGCGCCGTACTTATGTGTATGATCTTGCCAAAAAGACCGATAAGCTTCATCTTCTCTTCGGTCTTCGATCGATTTTGCTTGATATTGATAAGGCGATAGCGATAATCCGCGGCACAGAAAACGAAAAGGACGTTGTCCCTAACTTGATGAGCGGCTTTTCTATCGACGAGATACAGGCTGAATACGTTGCAGATATCAAGTTGCGTAATCTCAATAAGCAATATATTTTAAAGCGTATCGAGGAAATTGGTCAACTCGAAAAGGATATCGAAGAACTCAAGCTTTTGATCTCCAGCGAAAGAAGAATCAAAACAAGAATAATTAAGCAGCTTTCTGAAATAGCTGAAAAATACGGAATGCCAAGAAAGACTTATATCATTGACAGGAATGATATCGACAGCGATATTACGGAGGAAGAAATCGCCGAATATCCTTGCGAGGCTTTCTTGAGTGTCGAGGGCTATTTCAAAAAGTGTACTCTCGCATCCTTGCGCGGTAATGACGTTCAAAAATTCAAGGAGAATGACTCATTACGTACTCGTTTTGAGACTAATAATAAAGACGAAGTACTGTTCTTTACGAATATGGCTCAAGTTTATAAATCCAGACTTGATGATTTTGAAGACTCCAAAGCAAGTGCTTTGGGCGACTATGTTCCTGCGAAGCTCAAGTTTTCCGAGGACGAAAAGGTCGTTTCCGCTCTTTGCTTGAGAGAGTACAGCGGAAGGATTGTTATATTCTTTGAAAACGGTAAAGCAGTTTCTTTACCCTTGGACGTATATGCCACTAAGACTAACCGTAAAAAGTTAACGAACGCCTTTTTCGGAGGAAGTCCTGCTGTCGGTGTATTTGTGTGCAACGGTAAAAACGAATTCCTCGTACGCTCTGATGATGACAGAGCGCTTTTGATAAAAGAATCGCAGGTTATCGAAAAATCGACCCGTACATCGAGCGGCAGTACTTTGTTTACTTTGAAAAAAGGAAAACGTATCGTATCTGTTGAGATTTATGATAGGGAAAAGAAGCTACTCTTGAAAGAATCTCGCTACCGAAAGAGTAAACTCCCTGCGGCGGGCGTGATTTT
>JAZRLT010000209.1:0-11068 GCA_045646995.1 Eubacteriales bacterium
GGGGGTGTCACTACGACACACCCCCATGTGATCAATGTTCAATGTTCACCAAAAAATGAAAGGAGAGAAAAAAATGCCAAAAAAAGAGAAGTCTGAAGCCAAAGCAAGAACCCGCAATTTCGCAACAGTAATATACCCCGAGAGCGCCCCCGACGGATGGAGGGGGATTCTCTCGGAGCAGTTCGTTCCTGCGTTCATAAGTCCGATTCACAATCTCGACGTCAATCCTACAGGAGAAGTAAAAAAGGAGCACTATCACGTCATTTTGATGTTCGACAGCGTAAAGACGACCGAGCAAGCGAAAGCGATATTCGAGAAAATCGGTGGCGTTGGTTGCGAGGTCGTACAAAGCTTGAGGGGTTATGCGAGATACTTGTGTCATCTCGATAACCCCGAAAAGACGCAATACGACGTATCTGACGTATGTCAGATAGGCGGTGCGGATTACACCTCGATAATCGGTCTGGCAACAGACCGGTACAAAGCCATTTCTGAAATGGTGGCGTTCTGTGCCGAGAACGACATCATTTCGTATTCCGAGCTCCTCGAGTACGCCATGGTCCATAGAATGGATTGGTTTCGAGTCCTTTGCGACAACGGCACCGTTGTCGTAAAGGAGTACCTTAAATCGCGCACGTGGGACAGCAAGCCTCGAGAAGAACGAACGTATGTTCGTTCTTCATCGGCAGAGAGTTGACAAAACGGTTAACAGTTTAGGAAAGTAAACTCGATGAGCAGAAGCGAATATCTCCCGCCCGAATGTTGGCGGGAGCTGTATCGAGTGATGCAACGCGCAAACGTCAATGCGTTGCGCGTATCACTCGAAACGGGAATGCGCATTGACGACGTATTGTCAATGCGTCCCGAGGATTTGAGCAAAAGTAGCTTCAGCTACGTTGCGAAAAAGACGGGGAAAGAAGGGAAAGCGAAGCTTTCCCACGACCTCCGCGTCGAGCTTAAGCTCGGGTGCGGAGGTTATTGGGTTTTCCCGGGAAGAAACCCATTCAAGCACAGAACAAGGCAGACCGTCTATAAAGACCTTAAAAAGGCTGTGAAGCTTTTCGGGCTCGAGGGGCAGATATCTCCGCACTCGGCGCGAAAAACTTTCGCCGTCGAGCTGCGGAAGACGTCGGGGGTGCTCGAAGTGCAAAAGGCACTTCAGCACGCAGACGTCGAAACGACCAACCTATACGCGTTTGCTGACGTGGCGAAGCGGAGCGTCGCCACTTCAGACGTCGAGGCATTAGCGGAGCTGATTGCCGAAAAGGTGGTCGAAAAGCTCAAACAAGTGTTCGGAAAATGACGTGGTTTTTTACAAAAAACAGCGTCAGACGCAAGAAAAACACCGTTTTGATTGACAAAACGGTGTTTTTTACGTATAACTTTCTCGAACACGTTTCGCGCCCCGACCGTTCTCCCCGCTTTCCCGGACGGGGAACGGGAAGGGGCGAACCCCCGTAGCTCGTAACATCGTCAGCTGACGTAACGGACGGCGTAGCGGAGCACACCGAGCTCGCAACGTGAGCTCGGAATAGCGTAGCTTGCGCCGTTTTGATCCCTGCGCCCGAAGGCGCGATTGTTTGCGCTGGCAACGGAGTCGCCGCGCAAACTAAGATTAGCGCGAATGTTACGTAACAATTCGTAGTACCTAAGCGAATTGCACAAAATACCCGCTTATTTTATAAAAACCGCAAGTATTTTCGGAAAATTTCTTATCGAAGAAATTTTCTACACTTGGCGGAATTGCGGGTTTTGACTAATTGCACAGCGGAGGGGAAAGACGCGGAAGCGTCTCCCTACGCTGTCAATTATATAAAATAAAAGTTTTATACAATAGAGGGAAACAATAACACGTTTATTATATCTCTGATACGCATACAATATATATGTAAATACATTAAAAAGTGCAAATAAATTTAGGATCTACCTCTTCGCCGTCAGGTACATACTCTGCTATCGGAAGAATTCCACCGTAATCATACATACGTTCATTGGTAAGCGACATTACGTCCACACCGTGATTTGCACAAAAATCTCTGATACTCGGACCGTATCTGTAATAATCCAAGTTGCCTGTGAACCCTATAAGATTTGGCGCAAGATTCACTGCACATCCTCCAATCAATCCGTGGCTATATCCGATAAGATCAATATCACTGCAATCCTTAACTGTCAAAACGTCAAAACAATGATATTTTAACACCTTGCTTATTGTAACGTCACTGGTAATAACTGCATTTTCATTAACGATTACTGTACAACACTTTGTATAGTTTTGCGGTACGAATAAAATTCGACAACCCTCGTATTGAGCGAACGCCTTTATTAAATGGTCTGCACCCTTGCCACAAACAAGTGTTCGGCCCACCTTGAAATTGTTAAATGGACAGTCAAACGGATACATATTTTCGAGCTCGACCTCAGACTCTCTGAAGATCGAATGCGGAACGCCCGCGGGTAAATATTTAGCATCATTCTCACATATCCAAAGACCCTTAGTAAAGTTATTAACCAGAATATCCGGATGATACGCAAGCTCTCCGCTCAAATTCGGAGATTTTCCTAAATGATAGGTTTTTATACCCATATCATGTAGTTCCCTGACAATATCCAACGGCATCAACGAGGACACGAACGCCTTACTTATACGCGTTTTAGGTAAATTTGGATCACAATATCTTTCTATCATTTTAAACCATTCAAAATTATGAATATTTTATTAACACTCTGAGATGAGCTTTGTCAAGTCATATACGCTTTTTATAGGTATAATTTCGACACCTTTAGTCGCCTTCAAATCCTTAACAGATCTATGCGGCAGAGCGATTCTTTTAAATCCAAGACGCAAAGCCTCGTTCACACGCTGAGAAGTATTAGATACCGAACGGCATTCACCCGCCAAACCGATTTCGCCAAATACAATCAGATCTTCCGGAACGGGCAAATTCTTATATGTAGATATCATCGCCAAAGCACACGCGGCATCACATGCAGGCTCGACCAACCGCATGCCCGCGGCGACGCTTACGTATACGTCTTGAGTAGAAAATCTCATACCCAAACGCTTCTCCAAAACCGCAAGCAATAGCAAAGTTCTATTATAATCGATACCTGACGACATTCTTCGCGGAGATGGATAAACGGTTGTAGTAACTAAGCATTGTATTTCAGCCAAAAGCGGTCTGCTGCCTTCCATAACACATACTGCGCAATTACCGGGCACTCCCTTTGGTCGTTGCGAAAGCAACATTTCAGAAGGTTTTTCGATTTCTGCGAGCCCATCCTCACACATTTCAAAAACGCCTATCTCGTTAGTAGAACCAAATCTGTTTTTTTCGGCACGCACAATTCTGTAAGCGTGCTGTTTGTCACCCTCAAAGTACAATACAGCATCAACCATATGCTCCAAAACCTTAGGCCCTGCTATCGATCCTTCTTTATTGACGTGACCGACAAGAAGCATGGAAACGCCGTCATCTTTAGCCTTTGAGATAAGCTTCAAAGCACATTGACGAACCTGCGTGACACTTCCCTGAGACGAAGGATAGTCATCATCATACATTGTTTGAATAGAATCTATAATTACAACGTCTGGTTGCAATGTGTTTATTTCAATTATTATATTTTCTATATTGTTTTCGCTAAGAATAAATACACCGTCATTTTCAACTCCCAAGCGCCTGCATCTCATCTTTATCTGCGCAGAGGATTCTTCGCCGGTAACATAGAGAACTCTTCCCTGCTGACCGAGTTTAGAGCAAATTTGAAGAAGCAACGTAGATTTACCAATACCGGGCTCACCCGAAAGCAAAACAACAGAACCGTTAACTATACCGCCGCCCAACACACGGTCAAACTCGTTAATACCCGTGCTGTTGCGTTCTTTTTCGAGAAAAGATACGTCCTTAATGCGCTTTGCCTTAGGCTCATCAGTAATAACGGATGTATTTGTCTTAGGCTTTGACTTAGTCTTGGTTTTTGAAACAACCGTTATATCTTCGTGTTCCGAAAAAGAATTCCACTCCGAACATTGCGGACATCTACCGTACCATTTAGAGGTTATATACCCGCAGTTCTCGCATATATATTCAATTTTCATGTTGATGTTCCTCCAAATATTTTGCAATTCCGCAATAAATGTTAAACGCTAATAAATCACGATATTTTTCATCGGATAGCTTTTGTGCTTCTTCTGCATTCGAGATAAAACCGCACTCAACAAGCACAGAAGGTGATTTCAAATAGGATAATAAATAAATAGTGTCTTCAGAGTCTTTAATTTCACGCTTGTTTTCTGTCTGTAATAACTTTACGCTTTCTTGAATCGCTTCAGCTAAAATTTCACTTTCACTATTGTTCTTGGTATAAAACGTTTGTAAGCCCTTACAATAATCAATAGGGAACTTATTCATATGAATACTTACAAAGACAGCATTTGGATAAGCTTCAGCAATTTCTGCACGGTTTCTGAGATCATAATATTTCTTCTTTGATTCTTCACCCGCGCGATATAGCAACACGTCTTCCCTTCTTGTCAAAACCGTTTTATAGCCGGAATTCAAAAGCATCGAATTTATTCTAAGCGTGACGTCCAAATTAAGATCCTTTTCAATAAGTCCGTTATCGGTAGCACCCGGATCTTCTCCGCCATGCCCTGCATCCAAAACTATAACGATTTCATCCTTCGATTCGTCAAGCGTTAATGCTTCTTTACTTTTTCCGCGATATCCCATCGAAGTAAACATCGTCGCAACAAGATAAAACATAATCGAAATAAAAAGAACAAATGACAGAATCCATAGACTGGTTTTAGCCTCTTTAAAACAACTGCGTCTCATATAATCCTCACATACTTTGATATTAGATTATATGAGACGCATATAGTTTTTAGTATTTATTTATCCTTTGTTTTAGGCTTTCTCTCAATAGGTCCATCATAAGGAGGAGCAACGTCGATTCCTATCATACCGCGTATGGTTTTATCTTTTACACCAAAGATATAGCCGAGACTGCTCGCTACAACGGCAGGAACGAGAGTGATAAGAACGTATCCGATAACGCCAACATAATCAAGAAGCTTATAGAGAGTAAGGTAGCTTCCCTGAACAGCATAATATGCAAGCAAAGAGATAGCGGACGCATCGTCGGAAGCGAAGATATCAACACATATTGCAACCAAGCCAATTATTAACACAGGCGAATACGCAAGTAAAGTAACCTTGAGCCCCTTAAATATATCAATATGACCGCCTTCTGCGCGGATACGAATACCTTCCTTTTCGGCTGCAAAAAACATATCGTCGTAATGCATAAAGCACATAAATCCTACTGTAAACAAAGCCGAAACAATAGCAATTACAGAAAAGCCCTCAGCATCACCCTCGATAGAAAGCACAGCAAGCCCAACCATAATTCCCAACACCGACATCACGATATGAGTCAATACGAACTTAATGATCATATCCGTGTTTTCGCGAATGAAGTTTTTCATTTTTCTTCCTTTCCTTTTCCACGAGCAAACAAAATAACCAATACAGCTGCAACCACTAAAATCACTGCCGTAACAGCTATTCCGATATAAAGTCCCAAACTATTATTTTCGCCCTCAAAGAGCTCAGAGTGAGATTCTATATCACTAATATTTTCTGATTGAACGGGTATGCCGATCATCGGAATATCATTTTTGTTATCCGAGGAAGTGCTTATATCCGTATCGCTGTTTTCATCAATAAAGTCAGACGAGACATCATCGGGCTTCTCAACAATCTCCGGAACAGACGGTATCGAATCTGAAATATCTATTGATGGAGTGTCGTTTTCAAAAGAAATTTTAATTTCAGAAGAGTTTCCCGATACAAGGTCCAAAGGACCGTTTGCCATATAAATGTATTCAAAGTTAATTACACTTGTCTCGTCTTTCTTAACTTCAAAAACGAGCGTAAGAAACAATTCGTTATCCGATTTTACAGCAACCGTTTCATCGAACACCATAATTGCCCACATAAACAAGCCATCGCTCTTTTTTCGAGACAGGTCCTCCGCCATTTCTGATTCAACAAGAGGCTCCCAGCTCTTAGGCATATTTACGTTATATTCTTTTAAAGACAAGCAGGACGAATCGTAATGCACATCGTATTCAAGATCTGTAATTCCCGTAACATCTGTAATATTGATGAGCCCTGCGGTAACAGTTAAAAGTCCACTTTCTTCATCAAATTGATACTTTACGTCCATTTCAGCGACGTTACCGCTGTGATCATGGGCGATTACCAACAGCGAAGCCGATAAGACAAATATAAACACAATGAAGCAACAAATAATTCTCTTCATTTTATTTACCGACCTTATTTTTAGTAACGATCGTTTTGATTATTAAAGCAAGCACAACAAGAACAAGGAAAGCACCGCTTGCAATTACGAAAACAATACGCATATCTATGCTTTGCTTCAAATCGAGCTCTTCGTTATACGAATTGACTTTACGGCTTTCAGCCTTCTTTTCAGAGAAGCGAGCATACAGCTCGGTAATTTCCGAAGTAACGGTAACGTCACCGTTAACCTTTTCTCCGCCTTCTTTAGCGGTATACCAGCCTTCAAAAGTATATCCATGTTTGTACGGAGAATCAGGAAGCTTGATCTTATCGCCAACCTTTGCTTCGGTAGCGGTAACAATATTTTCATCAGTAATAAATCTTACCTTGCCCGCATCAGAGCTTCCGAGGAATAAATAATCAAAGGTAACAGTCTCACCGGGAGTTGCGCTTACGATATATATGCTGTTAATCTTTTGGTTGCCTGTTATTATTTCCGAAAGATCAATATAACCGCACCAAGTACCGACAATATCGCTCGGCGTTTCATTTACGTATCCAAACAAAGAGGAAATATCTTTATTTTGAGAGAAATTTATTTCTTTACCTGCGAAATTAACGTATATATTCCATTTTGCTGTCTTGCCTGAAGTTACACCAAAATAAAGTCTGTTATATTTAGATACATCAACAGTATTGTTAGAATTGAAGTAATTCGCAAGAGTTACCCAATTCTCGTTATTGCTTCCCGCTTCGTGAGACAACGTAACAGCATTGTTATCTGCAAAAGACAACTTAAAATTCATCGAACCTGAAGTTCTCGAATAAGTCTTGGCTGTCTTCTTGAGTAAATCAAATCCATTCTCAACCAAACTACTGTCGGGAATGACGTTATCTTGATTCATTTTGAAGTTTTCGCTTACGTACTCATATCCTCCGATTCCGACTCTTTCGGGTTCGGGAACACTGTATTCGGGCGCTTCGGGAATTTTATAATTACTTTCGTAAGCTTCGAGAATAACTATCTGAGAGTATATCGGCTTGCTTTGTTTTTCGGTTTTAACAAAAACCGCTTCATATTCTTCGAGAGAAATGCCGTCGGAATCTACTTTGCCAACCTCTTTGCAATCAGTTATAACGTCAAACTGAGTTGTACGGATAGAACGGCTTGCAGGGACCATCTTAACGTCATAAACGAAGCTGTCGGAATACGAGGGGTAGAAATTATACATATCGGCGGCAGGAGAATAGGTATTAGAAATAACCTGACCCGCCTCATTAAAGCTCATAAGACGAATATATCCTTCTCCGTCAAGCGTACAATTATTTTCAATAAAAGTAATATTATTACCCGCACCCGCGCCCAAGTCGGCAAACTGATAGTCGGCAAGAACCTCAAGAACGTATCTATCGCTGTCTCCGACCTGATGCATTTGGTCGCAAACACCGGTATTATGACCGCAAAGGATCATAACAACGTTCTCGTTGGGAACAACGATATCGTTCCATATAATTTCGGCTCTATCTCCCGAATATGCTCCGGAAGGAAGAATATATTCGTGGGTACAGATAACAACGTTTCTGGTAGGATAAGCCTTACAAACTGCATTTGCCCACGCAATAGTATCGGCTTCGGCTTCTTTATAGTTACCGATATACAAGAAAACAAAGTCGTACGCACCGATAGATACTAAGTCATAATGGTGCATATTATTATTAAGACTACCGCCGTACCAATCGAAATCCTTATATCTGCTTTCGCCGAAATATTTATAATAATAGCTATAATCAGCTTCCTCATGACAGATATCGTGGTTACCGCTTACGACACCGTTAGGAACCTTTGCGTTGTCAAGTATCGCTTGTGCCTTAGAAGCAAATTTATATTCCGTATTGGCAATCTGATCACCCATATGAGCTTGGTCGATAAGGTCACCTGTATGAACACAATAACCTATTTCACCGCTTTGGTATTCTTTTACAGCGTACTCATTAACTTTAACATACATCTCATTGAGTTCTTCATAACGAGAGTAGTACTGAGTATCAGAGTTCCAAAGAATGGTATTGCTACCGTTGTAAACGATATCGGGATAAGCGTTGATTCTCATTTTATCGTCCTTCGAATAGTCGGTAATATCGACCTCAAAGGTAACGCTATCTCCGTTGACAACTTCGGCAACATCGTCCCAAGATTCTTTTTTGTAGTTCCATGCTTTAAGAACAATGTCGCTGCCGTTACCGGTTTCGCCCTTATAGGAGACCATAACCTTATTATCAACAGCCTTTTCGGTATTGACAACAAATGATTGATAAGGCAAGCTGTTGCCGATAGCGCTTGTTACAATAGAATCTTTATCATTAAAAGAAACTAAAACTTCGTCATCATTACGGAGATAATTTTGATTATACTCGCCGTAACGATTTTCAAGCATATATACTTCTTCGAGAATTTCGCCTTCGTATATCACAGCGTCACTGCCGTCAGAAACGCAAAGCATATTATCCTCGATAATAACCGAGGGCTTGTTAGCATTTACGTTAAACACAAATGCCTTTGACGACGTATTTCCCGCTTCATCGGTAGCTACAATATACGCATAATGCTTACCGGCAGAAAGTCTGTCATAATTAATCTTAGATGTTTTCTTGCCATCAACCTTAAGCGTAGTTTGAACCGCGGTGATGTCATCAACTTTAAAGGAATCGCCATTATCAAGAAGTGTGATAACAGGAGCCGTGTTATCAATTATACATTCATATTCATCGACAACCTTGCCACTCTTCTTAAAAACAGCTTTGGTCTTACCGTCGGCAAGCTCGGTTGTCTTTACTTGAAACGCACCGCCCTGCAACGGATTGTCGAACAAGAAACCAATATATAAGGGCTTAGTAGGAGTGCTTCCTCCAAGACCGGTATCAGCAAACCAACCGTCGCCGATTGCCATAGGCTCATAATCAATGGTCTTAACGGTTGTTCCGGCAGCATCTACAATAGGCATATAGCAATTCATTTTTTCGGGTTCAGAAAAAGAAACGCCGGAAAAAGTAACCGATTCTATAGCAACGTCATCAAGATTAACAGTTCCGTATACAACGCTATCGTTAAACATAGCAGACGCATCACCGAGAACGACGCTGATTTCATTGTCCTTTTGAAGGAGCTCGGAAGAATTAAGCTTAATTTCATTAATGCCATCAACAAGAGAGGCGATCTTTTTTCCGTTCAAGAGAATCGAATTATACTTAGAAGAAGAATCTGACACTCTGATGTTGACATAAAACTCAATATTCTCAACGGGAGATATAGTTTTACCCGCAATTTCGAGAGATTCTGCATCATCATTAAAAAGCAATACGTCTCCCGAATAAATGATATTCTTTTCCGCGAATACCATAAAGGAAAAACACGGCAAAAGCATTAAAAGCGACAGGATTATTGCAAATGTCTTTTTCATAACAAATCTCCTTAATTTATTAGATATATTATATAATTTTATCGTTCGATTGTCAAGCATTTGAGTACTTTATGACTATTATTAGAACAAACTATTGTAATTTATTTATTAAGTATTATAATAAGATATATCCATAAATAGGAGATTTAAAAAATGAACACAAAAAAGATATCAGCGATTCTGCTTTCGCTTATATTTATTCTTTCTTTTGTCGCTTGCCAAACCGAAAACGATAACTCGTCTACCGTTGAAAATTCCAACAACACTAACGAGTCTTCTACTGATGTGAACAGCGAAAACAATTCCGAAGAAAATGTATTTTCGGAGGAAGAAATTAAAGAAACAGTTATTAATTTTCTCGCATGTCCCGATAATATTATTCATCCCTCAGTTTTCTACGATGCATTAGAACGCGCCGCAAGAACCAATAGTGTCTCTCCCGATTATTCCGATCTTCACAACGCCAATTATGACTTTTCACAAATTTACGAATATGTCGGAAGCGCAATGAAGAACGCCGATATTACCTATATCAACCAAGAAACTCTCATCGGCGGAACAAGCGGTAAAATTATCGGTTATCCCTGCTTTAACTCTCCAAAGCCCGTCGCCGATACGGTAGTACATTTAGGCGTAGACGTAGTTAACGTAGCTCATAATCATATGCTCGACTCGGGTAATACAAAATATCTCGAAAACTGCAATAACGTTTTTACCGAAGCAGGTCTCGAGGTAATCGGATACTATCCTGATCAAGAATCTACCGGCAATATTCGCATAATAGAACGCGAAGGAATAAAGGTTGCATTTCTTGCATACACATACGGCACAAACGGAATAAGACTTCCCTCTTCAAGCTCATTTATTATCCCTACTCTTGATGAAGAACTGATCACACGTCAAGTCAGCTTGGCTAATGAACAGGCAGATATCGTTATTGCATCGTGCCACTGGGGATACGAAGACACCTTTAACGCAAATGGAGAGCAAAAGAAATTCGCAAAATTATTTACCGAGCTTGGTGTAGACGTAGTTTTAGGTATGCACCCTCACGTTATTCAGCCTATGGAATGGATGACTGCTGAAAGCGGAAATAAAACCTTGGTTATATACTCACTTGGAAACTTTGTTTCGGGCATGGTAGCGGGCAAAAATATGCTTGCAGGTATGTTTTCAATGGACATCGTCAAAAATAACGAAACGGGCGAAGTTTCTATCAAATCTCCTACCTTTATTCCGATAGTAACTCATTATACCAAAAAATCCCGCGTCGCTTCTAACGACACAGGATACAGAGAT
>JAZRLT010000210.1:0-6298 GCA_045646995.1 Eubacteriales bacterium
TATTACTACTACGAAAACGGCGTTAAGTATACCGGTATCAAGGCTGTTGACGGCGTATACTATAACTTCGGCGAAGACGGCAAATCTCAGGGTAAGTACACCGGTCTTATCGATAATAACGGCGTAAATTATTATGCAATCGTTGGTAATCTCGTTAGTGGATGGCAGATGATCGGTAATAAGTATTACTACTTTGACACCACCACCTTCGCAGGCCTTAACGGAACCTATTCCTCCTACCAGGTTGCTTCTACTTCTCAGAGCTTTACCTATAATTTCGAAAACGGCTTACTCGAAAATGGTGCTTGGGTGAAGATGGCTGACGGTACGAGATACTACTATGGTCCTTCCTACTACCACAACACTACCACCGAAATTAACGGCAAGACCTATTCTTTCAGAAATAACGGCTATCGTTATGAGGGTACCTGTGTTATCAAGTACAATCCTAAGGGCGACTATCAGCTCTACGAATTCACCGATGACGGTGTATTCCTCGGCGAATTGTACGTGAACGGAGTCTATACCGTTTCCGACGGTTCTATCTACTATTTCAATAACGGTATTCCTCAGATCCCCGGTCTTGTTCTCGGAGACGACGGATATTATTATTACTTCCATAATTCTTATACCGCTGTTAAAAACGGTTCTTATACCATTACCAATACTAACGGACTTATTAAGGCCGGCGTATACCAGTTTGATGAAAACGGTAGAATGATCATTAAGCAGGGTATTTATAAGGATTCCGACGGAGAAATCCGTTACTATGTTGATAACGTTGCTACTTATGCCGGTCTCGTGAAGGATACCGACGGTAGCTACTACTACATCAGCGGTAGCACCTTGACTGCAATCAAGGATTGCGCTCGTTACATTACCTTCACTAACGGTCTCCTTCCCGAAGGTACCTATAAGTTCGGTCCTGACGGTAAGATGATAATCAAAAACGGTATCGTTAAGGATGAAGATGGTTTTATCCGTTACTATGTTGACGGAACTGCTACTTATGCGGGTCTTGTAAAGGATACCGATGGTAGCTACTACTACATCAGCGGCAGCACCTATGCGGCTGTAACTGACTGCTCGCGTTATATTACCTTCACTAACGGTCTCCTTCCCGAAGGTACCTATAAGTTCGGTCCTGACGGTAAGATGATAATCAAAAACGGTATCGTTAAGGATGCTGACGGTATGATTCGTTACTATGTAAACGGAACTGCTACTTATGCGGGTCTTGTAAAGGATACCGACGGCAACTACTATTACATCAGCGGTAACGGTTGCGTTGCAGTTACCAACTGCACTAAGTATATCACCTTCACCAACGGACTCCTTCCCGAAGGTAACTATAAGTTTGATGCAGAGGGTAAGATGATCCTCAAACAGGGTGTCATTAAGGACGCTGACGGCGAGATTCGCTACTATGTCAACGACGTAGCTGTCTATGCAGGTCTTGTTCAGGACGCTGAGGGTAACTACTACTACATCAGCGGTAACGGCTGTGTAGCTGTTAAGAACAGCACCCGTTATATCACCTTCACTAACGATCTTCTCCCCGCAGGTACTTATACCTTCGGCGCAGACGGTAAGATGATTATTGGCTAAATGATAAATCCCCGCCTTTTGGCGGGGAAGCCGCACTGTATCAAAGCCTCCACGCGGCGTGCGGCGGAAACGAAATAAAATTCGGCTGATTTGATACACTAATAATTTGTAGAGAAACTTTTATGATTAAAAGAAACAGTACGGCTGCAAATGCACTGTGGATTATTGCTTGCAGGATCGTGCAAGCGCTGTTAGGGCTTGCTGTGAGTATGCTGTCCGCCAGATATTTGGGGCCTTCCAATTATGGTTTGATAAGCTATGCTGCATCTGTCGTAGCTTTTGTTTTGCCGATAATGCAGTTAGGCTTTCGCTCAACTCTTGTTCAGGAAATAGTGAACGACCCTGAAAAAGAAGGCGAAATAATGGGTACGGCATTGTTCTTCAACGCGTTGTCGTCCTTTGCGTGTATAATCGGTGTGATTTCATTCGTGTACATTGCAAACCCCGGTGAAATCAATACCATCGTTGTTTGCGCTCTTTATTGCGTAAGCTTGTTGTTCCAAGCGCTTGAAATGATTCAGTATTGGTTTCAGGCAAAGCTGATTTCGCGGTATATGGCGGTTGTAAGTCTTATCGCATATGTCGCGGTTTCAGCGTATAAGATATTTTTGCTTATTGCACAAAAAAGCGTTTATTGGTTTGCAATTTCGCAGACCATAGATTACTTGATAATTTCTGTTTCTCTTATGGTTTTGTATCGTAAGCTTGGAGTGCAAAAGCTTTCCGTTTCGTTAAGACGCGGAATTGAGATGCTTAAAAAAAGCCGTTATTTTATTGTATCAAGCCTTATGGTTACCGTGTTCGCACAAACCGATAAGATAATGCTCAAATCCATGCTGGATGAGTCCGCCGTGGGAATTTATACCGCCGCCATTACTTGTGCGGGTATGACAAGCTTCGTTTTTTCGGCGATAATAGATTCCTTCAGACCATCGGTTTTCGAAAATAAAAAAAGCTCCGAAGAAACCTATGAAAAAAATCTCATCGGATGTTATTCGGTGATAATATACTTGTCGTTGATTCAAAGTGTAGTCCTTACGTTGCTGGCGCCGATTGCAATATTTGTATTGTACGGCCCCGATTATTCCGCTTCCTCTGATGTTTTGCGTCTTGTAGTTTGGTATACTACGTTTTCTTATCTCGGACCGGTAAGAAATATTTGGATCTTAGCTGAAAACAAACAAAAATATCTTTGGATTATCAATCTTTCCGGCGCGGTTGTTAACGTTATATTGAACCTTATAATGATCCCGATTATGGGTGTTATGGGTGCGGCGATAGCTTCTTTGGTAACCCAAGTGTTCACAAACGTAATAATCGGATATATAATAAAACCTATAAGATATAATAACCGTTTAATGTTCAAAAGCCTTAACCCGAAAATCATGCTTGACTATTCACTTACCGTGTTAAAAAGGCTTAAGAAGAGGTAAAATCATGTTTGAAAATAAAACTTTACTTATAACCGGCGGAACGGGTTCCTTCGGTAACGCAGTGCTTAACCGTTTTCTCAATACGGATATCGGCGAAATAAGAATATTCTCGCGCGATGAGAAAAAGCAGGACGATATGCGCCACGATTTCCAAGCGCGTATGCCTGAGGTTGCCGACAAGCTTAGATTCTATATAGGTGACGTTCGTGATATCGATTCGGTACGTAACGCGATGCACGGCGTTGACTATATATTTCACGCTGCCGCGCTTAAACAGGTTCCTTCCTGCGAGTTCTTCCCGATAGAAGCGGTAAAGACAAACGTTCTCGGTACCGAAAACGTGCTTACCGCCGCTATTGAAGCAGGCGTGAAGAATATCGTATGCCTTTCTACCGATAAGGCGGCTTATCCTGTTAACGCTATGGGTACGTCTAAGGCGATGATGGAAAAGGTTATCGTTGCGAAATCACGCGTCGTTGATGCGTCTAAAACGAAAATCTGTTGTACCCGCTACGGTAACGTTATGTGCTCGCGCGGTTCGGTTATTCCTCTTTGGATCGATCAGATCAAGAACGGCAATCCTATCACAATTACCGAGCCCTCTATGACCCGCTTTATAATGTCGCTCGATGAGGCGGTTGACTTGGTTCTTTTTGCTTTTGAAAACGGTACAAGCGGTGATATCCTTGTCCAAAAGGCTCCTGCGTGTACTATCGAAACCCTCGCTAAGGCTGTCTGTGAGCTCTTTAATCCCGATACCGAAATTAAGGTTATCGGTATCCGCCACGGCGAAAAAATGTATGAAACTCTCCTTACTAATGAGGAATGCGCGGGTGCGATCGATATGGGCGATTTTTATCGAGTTCCTTGCGATAAACGTGATCTCAACTATGATAAATTCTTCAATAACGGTGATACCGAGCGTAACCACCTTACCGAGTTCAATTCGAACAATACCGAGCTTTTGGACGTAAACGCGGTTAAGGAAAAGCTTCTTTCATTGAAGTATATCCGCGACGAACTTGATGCTATGAAAGGTTGATGAACCGTGAAAATATTGATTACGGGCGCCGAGGGGTTTGTAGGTAAAAACCTTTCCGCCGCATTAAAAAATATAAAAGACGGTAAGGATAAAACTCATCCCGATTTGATGGTGGATGAGCTTTATCTTTACGACATAAATACCCCCGCCGAGGTTCTTGAGAATGGCTGCAAAAATGCTGATTTCGTATTCAATCTCGCGGGCGTAAACCGTCCTCAAAATACCGATGAGTTTATGAAGGGAAACTTCGGATTTGCTTCCGAGTTGCTCGATAAGCTCAAGAAATACGGCAATTCCTGCCCTGTGATGCTTTCGAGCTCTATTCAGGCAACGTTGGTCGGTAGATATGCCGACGGTGAGTACGGAAAGAGTAAAAAGGCGGGCGAGGAGCTGTTCTTCGGGTATTCCGAGGAAACGGGTGCAAAGGTGCTTGTTTATCGCTTCCCGAATCTTTTCGGTAAGTGGTGCAGACCGAATTATAACTCCGCCGTTGCTACGTTTTGTAATAATATCGCGAACGACCTTCCTATAACCGTTAACGACGCGTCGGTTCAGTTAGAGCTTCTTTATATCGACGATCTTGTTGACGAAATGATTCTCGCGTTGGAAGGGAAGGAGCATAGATGCGAATTCGACGGCGTTGATACCGTTCTTTGCGAGAACGGACGCTATTGCGCCGCACCTATTACACATAAGGTTACTTTAGGCGAAATAACCGACCTTCTTTACTCCTTTGCTGATCAACCTAAAACCCTTAATATGCCGGAGATTCCCGACGGCTCGTTTTCCAAAAAGCTTTATTCGACCTATCTGTCCTATCTTCCTAAGGAAAAGGCGATTTTTCCTCTTAAGATGAACGTCGATGCGAGAGGTAGCTTCACCGAGCTTTTGAGAACCGAAAAATGCGGTCAATTCTCGGTCAATATTTCCGAACCCGGTATCACTAAGGGTCAGCATTGGCATAACACCAAATGGGAATTCTTTATTGTCGTTGCGGGTAAGGGTCTTATCCAACAGCGCAAGATCGGTTCGGACGAGGTGCTTAACTTCTACGTTAGCGGCGATAAGATCGAAGCGGTGCATATGCTTCCGGGTTACACCCATAATATAATAAACCTTTCCGAAACCGAGAAATTGGTTACCGTTATGTGGGCTAATGAACGCTTTAACCCCGAAAAACCCGATACTTTCTTTGAAATAGTGGAGTAATTATGGATATTAAACTTGATTATTCGGACGTTTCCTTTAAAAATAACGGAAAATTAAAGCTTTTGATAATCGTCGGTACGCGTCCCGAGATAATAAGACTTTCCGAGGTTATTAAGAAATGCCGTAAATATTTTGACTGCGTTCTCGCACATACGGGTCAGAATTACGACTATAATCTTAACGGCGTTTTCTTCAGCGATTTGAAGCTTGATGCTCCCGAGGTTTATATGGATGCCGTTGGAGATGACCTTGGTGCGACCGTAGGCAATATTATTAATTGCTCTTATAAGCTGATGAATGCGATTAAGCCCGACGCGCTTCTCATTCTCGGTGATACCAACTCCTGCTTATCTGCGATTTCTGCGAAAAGATTACATATTCCGATATTCCATATGGAGGCGGGTAATCGTTGTAAGGACGAATGCCTTCCCGAGGAAACCAATAGAAGGATCGTCGATATTATTTCCGACGTTAATTTGGCGTACTCCGAGCACGCTCGTAAATATCTCCACGAATGCGGTCTCCCGAAGGAACGCGTTTACGTTACGGGCTCGCCTATGGCAGAGGTTCTTTCGGCTAACCTTGACGAGATTAAAAAGAGTAACGTTTTAGAGCGTTTGGGGCTTGAATCCAAAAAATATTTCCTACTTTCCGCACATAGAGAGGAAAATATCGATACCGAAAAGAACTTCCTTTCGCTTTTCAACGCTATCAATAAGATTGCCGAAAAGTATGATATGCCGATACTTTATTCCTGCCATCCGCGTAGCAAAAAACGTCTCGAATCAACGGGTTTCAAGCTCGATGAACGTGTTGTAATGCACGAACCTCTCGGCTTTCACGACTATAACTGCCTCCAGATGAACGCTTTTGCCGTTGTTTCGGATAGCGGTACGCTTCCCGAGGAATCAAGCTTCTTTACTTCGGTAGGCAATCCGTTCCCCGCGGTGTGTATCCGTACCTCGACCGAACGCCCCGTGGCTCTCGACAAGGCTTGCTTCGTTCT
>JAZRLT010000211.1:0-4743 GCA_045646995.1 Eubacteriales bacterium
TTTGATTCCGTGGCTGAACGTATCTGCCTTTTCCCCGAAGTCAAGTCGGTTGCTCTTATGTCCGGCGGATTTGACCTTGCGATAACCGTTGAATGCGCGAATATGCGCGACGTTGCTTTCTTTGTTGCGGAAAAGCTTGCCACTATCGAGGGCGTAACCGCAACAGCCACCCATTTCGAGCTCCAGAAGTATAAAGAAAATGGAGTTATTTTCAATAACGAAACCGTAGATAAAAGAGGAAACAGCTGGTGAAATTCGATCCGAGTAAAAGCCTTTCGGCTACAATAACCGATATAAAACCCTCGGGTATCCGTAAGTTTTTCGATATCCTTAACGAGCGTAAGGATGTAATCGGTCTTACGGTAGGTCAACCCGACTTTGTAACCCCTTGGCATATCCGCGACGCGGGTATCCGCTCGCTTCAAGAGGGGCTTACATATTATTCTGCAAATAACGGTATGATCGAAATGCGTCAGGAGATAGCTAACTACCAAAAACGCCGTTTCGGTCTTGAATACGACCCCGCAAGTGAAATTATCGTTACCGTCGGCGGTAGTGAAGCTATTGATATAGCTATGCGTGCCGTAATTGAGTATGGCGACGAGGTTCTCGTTCCCGAGCCCAGCTTCGTTTGCTACGGTCCTATTGCAAAGCTCGCGGGAGGTGTTCCGGTTCCGATACCTCTTTCTGCCGACAACGAATTCCGTCTTACCGCCGATCAGTTAAGAGCTGCCATTACCGATAAGACAAAGCTTTTGGTTCTTCCTTTCCCGAATAACCCTACCGGCTCGGTAATGCGTATCGAGGATCTGGAGGCTATCGCCGAGGTTATCCGCGAAACCAATATTTGTATACTTTCCGATGAGATATACGCCGAGCTTACTTACGGTGAAAAACATGTTTCTATCGCGTCTCTCCCCGGTATGCGTGAGCGTACGATAATTGCTAACGGCTTTTCGAAGGCTTACGCTATGACGGGCTGGCGTATGGGATACACTTTGGCGCCTTCATATTTTACTGTTCAAATGGCAAAGGTTCACCAATACGCTATAATGTGTGCGCCCACGACGAGCCAGTACGCTGCTATCGAGGCACTCAAAAACGGCGATGCCGATATCGAGTATATGAAGGGCGAATATGAATCCCGCCGTAACCTTATCGTAAGCGAGCTTAACCGTATCGGTATCGATGCGTTTATGCCCGAGGGTGCGTTCTATGTTTTCGCGGATTTGAGAAAATTCGGTATTGATGACGAAAAATTCTGCGAACGACTTCTCGATGAAAACGGATGCGCTATCGTACCCGGTAGTGCTTTCGGTGAAAGCGGCCGTGGCTTTGCGAGAATTTCTTATGCGTATTCCGTAAGCCATATCCGTAAGGCTATCGAGCGTATGGAAGCCTTTATAAGTAAATTATGATAACAAAAGCTTACGCTAAAATAAATCTTACGCTTGATATAACGGGAGTCCGTCCCGACGGATTCCATACTCTTCGTTCGGTTATGGTTCCCGTCACTCTTTCGGACGATATAATTATCGAGAAATCCGATAGCTTTGTCTTCGACTGTAATATCAAGTCTATTTGCGGAGATAATAATCTCTGTGTACGCGCGGCTAAAGCCTTTTTCGAATATATAAAAGCGTCCCCCGACGTTTCGATTTACCTCGATAAAAAGGTTCCCTTTCCTGCGGGACTCGGCGGCGGAAGCTCTGATGCCGCGGCAGTGCTGTCGGGATTGAACGAAATGTACGGTAATCCCGTTTCGGATTCCGACTTATTCGAAATAGCCGCGTCGCTCGGTTCGGATATACCCTTCTGCCTTTTGGGTCGTCCTGCGCTGTGTGAGGGTAGGGGTGAGGTTTTAACACCGATATCGCTTGACGATGAATTCAACGTTGTTATCACTATCGGAGAAGGAAGACTGCCTACCGCTGATGTCTACCGACGCTATGATTCGGCTTGCCTTGAGGTAAGGAACGATACCGATGCTTTTCTCTCTGCGGTTAATAATAATGATTTTTCGGGTATTGTCGCTTCTCTCGGTAATGCTTTTGAGCCCGTGACAGATGATCTTTGCCCCGAAACCAAAACAATGCGCGAGCTTATGATCTCCTTCGGTGCGCTTGCTTCTCACCTTTCGGGAAGCGGTCCATCGGTCTACGGTATATTCTCCGATTCTCAAAAGGCTGAGCTTGCCGCACAAGAGATGAGAAATAAAGGATTTTCGGCTTTTGTGTGTAAAACCAAAAAATAAAATATCCCTTTGAATATTTTTCCTTTCGGTGGTCGATAATCCTATCAAACCGAAAGGAGAAATTTTATGAAAACAAAATTGATCGCACTTTTTTGTGCAACGTTCTTACTGCTTACCGTCGTTGATATGGTTATACCGCGAAGCGAAGCGAACATATTCGATAACGTAATCAGGCTTCATATACTTGCCGATGACGACGGAGAAGAGGCTCAAAGCGTAAAACTAAAGGTACGCGACGCTGTTTTAGACGAATGCGGATATATGTTCTCCGATGAGTCGGACGTGCTTTCGGCAAGCGATACCGTCGAGAATAATCTCGGGCTTGTCACCGCTGTCGCTAACCGCGTTCTTGCCGAAAACGGTATGAATTATACCGCTACGGCAGAATTTGGGTATGAATCCTATCCGACTCGAGTCTATGATAATATGACTCTTCCTGCGGGAACCTATCGCTCTCTACGTATTAATCTCGGCTCGGCTGAAGGTAAAAATTGGTGGTGCGTGCTGTTTCCGCCTCTTTGTACCGGAGCGGCTTCGGACGATGATTTTTCCTCGGCTAATATCAATAAGAACGATACTCCCGTATTTACTGATAAGAAATACGTTTTTCGTTTCAAAATTCTCGAATGGTTCAGGTGACTTATGCTTTATCGTGTAATGGGTGCCTCCGGCAGCGGAAAAACCGAATACATTCTCTCGCGCTTGGGCGAAGCGTTGAATGAAGGAAAGAAATGCTTTGTCATAGTTCCCGAACAACAATCCGTCGAATATGAATCGACGATATGTGAGCGCTTTGGCGATAGCTCGAATCTCTTTTGTGAAGTTCTTAACTTTGAGCGCCTTCCTAACCGAGTTGCGCGCGATTTCGGCGGTCTTGCCGTTAATAATATCGATAAAGGGGGCGCTTGCGCCCTTTTGTCGCTTGTTGCCGAGTCTTTGAAGCCGAGCTTGAAGGAATATTCCTCCGTCGCGGCTGACCCCGATTTTGCGATGTCGTTATTTGCGCTTATATCGCGTATGAAAATGGCGATGATAACTCCGGATGTTTTAAAGAACGCCCTCGGTAACGCCTCCGACGACGTGCGATTGATGTCGAAATTAGAGGATATATCTCTTATTTATTCGGAATATGATAAATATTTTTCCGAGGAGCTTTTCGACCCGAGAGATGCTTTGACGCGTCTTTCCAACGAACTACGCGAAAAGCCCTTTTTTAAGAATTCCTGCGTTTTTATTGATAGCTACTATACCTTCACCGAACAGGAATACGCGGTCATAAAGGAGATTATATCCCAAAGCGACTCCGTTTACGTTTCCTTTACCGTCGATTCCTCCCGCTCGTTTTTCAACGAGAACGATAAGGCGGCTAAACGCGTCCGTATGCTTTCTTCCTGCGGATGCGAGGACTATGTCCTTGGGAAATCAAAACGCGCAACAACGCCCTATTTGAGCCATATAGAGCGCAATATATGGAATAACCGCGCCGAAGCGCTTAACGGCAACGACGGCTCGGTTAAGATAATATCAGCGAAGAATCGCTTCGACGAGGCGGAAGCCGCCGCTTCGGAAATACTTTCCTTCGTCCGCGCGGGCGGAAGATTTCGCGACGTTGCCGTCCTTGCGGGTAATACCGATAACTATTCCTCGATTCTCGAATCGGTCTTTTCTCGTGCCGAGATACCCTGCTTTCTCTCTTCTAAGGAGTCCTTGGAGACTAAATCTCTGTTCTCTTTCCTACTTTCGAGTCTTGGTGTAATAATCGAAGACTTCTCTCTTAAGAGCATGAAGCGATACATAAAAAGCGGCTATACCGACCTCACCGCCTCGGAATGCGACGTTTTGCTCGCATACGCTTCCTCTTGGAAAATACGCGGTAAGTCATGGTACGGTGATAATGAATGGACGCTTAACCCCGAGGGATATAGCGAAAACGATATTTCCGATAGAGGAGCTAAGCTCCTTATTCGTGCCAATAAGGCTCGTAATAAGGTCGTTCCTCCTCTTGCCGCTCTTCGGGAAACGCTTCTTCAAAAGCCCCTTACCGTCGAAAAGGGTATAAAGGCACTTTATGACCATCTTATCGCGATGTCTGCCGACGAGCACTTGCGCCTTAATGCCGAGCGCTATCTTAAAAACGGCGACCGCGAAAACAGCGATAGAGAAATCCAGCTTTGGAAGCTATTTATAAATATTATCGATCAGCTTGTCTCGACCTGCGGAGATAGGGAGGTTACCCCGAAGCGTCTTATGTCGCTCCTTAAGCTTATGTGCGAATGCTATTCGCTCGGCGCTATTCCCGCGTCAAGTGATTCGGTTATGTTCGGATCTGCCTCGCTTGCCCGTGCAGGCGGACGTAAAATGGTTATAATTCTCGGCTGCAACGACGGAGAATTTCCTGCTTCTGCGGGCGGAAACGGATTCTTCGACCGCGTCGAGGCTGTAAAGCTCGAGGAATTCGGTATCGAGCTTGCAGATACTGTTGAAAAACA
>JAZRLT010000212.1:0-1753 GCA_045646995.1 Eubacteriales bacterium
GGTATCGGAACACCTCTGAAGCCTTTGTTGGGCTTGTTGGGGTTCATATTTGCGAGCGTGTTGAAGTAAGCGAGTCTTGTTGCACCGCACGCAATAAATATAGAATAAATTATAACGTCTATTATGCCGTCAAACCCGAACGAAAATGCGATGAAGCAGGGCGTGACACCAAAGCTGACTACGTCGCAAAGGCTGTCTAACTGTACGCCGTAATATTTTTGTGCGTCGGTGCGGTTCGCGGTTGAACGTGCAATTCTGCCGTCGAATGTGTCACATAGGCACGCGATGAACATCATATATATCGCGAGCTTGTAATTGCCGTTTGCGGCTAAAAAGCAGGAAATGACTGCCGATATTAATCCGCATACAGTGATCGTGTTTGCGACTGAAAAAAATCCGATAAACATATATTACCTCCCGAATTACTTGTATCTGTCGATACTTTTTAATTCGTTATATAACTTTTTGTAGCTTTCGTGACGTGTCTGTGATATAAGACCGTCAGAAACCGCCGAAGCGATTCCGCATTCCTCTTCCTTGGTATGAGTACAGTCGTTGTATCTGCAACCGACGGTGTGTACCGAAAATTCGGGGAAGAGAAGCGATAATTCCTTGTGGTCGATAGCACAGTATAACTCGGTGTTTACCGCCGTGAAGCCGGGGGTGTCAGCGAGATACGTGCCGTCGCCGAGCGAGAATAATTCAGTAGTACGCGTGGTGTTCTTGCCGCGTGATATTTTTTGCGATAATTCGCCCGTTTCTAGCTTTAACTCGGGGTATAGTGAATTAATAAGCGAAGATTTACCTACGCCCGACGCACCGCATAATACGCATATCTTGCCTCGTAATAATGCTCGTGCGCTTTCGATGCCCTCGGACGTCTCCGAGCTTGTTTCAATTACCGAAAACGGAGTGTTTTTATAGGCATCAATTATTTCACTGCAATCACCGAGATCGTTTTTTGAAATGATTATCGCGCATTCGATACCGTTCTTTTCGGCAATTACCGTAAGAAGATCGGTGTTGTAAAGATAAGGCGCGGGATCTTTCGGCGCAACGACCATTGCGAGAAGATCGATGTTTGCAACGGGCGGTCTGATAAGCGAGTTTTTTCGTGGAATAAGAGAAACTATAAAACCGTTCCCATCTCCGTTGTCGCGGAAAACAACCCTGTCTCCCGCTAAAATTCTGCCGTCGATTTTGCGTATTTTGGTACCGCAACGGCATTTGTATATCGTTCCTTCGGATTCAAGCGTGTATAAACCGTTCTTTCCCGAAAGGACCAAGCCTTCTTTTTCAACAATACTCAAGGAGTGACCTCCGAGCTTTCTGTTCCGTTTGAGGCGTCCGACGAGCCTGAGTTGTCGGAAGTGTCCGAGGTATCATCTCCGCCTATAACGGGAACGTCAGACTCGTAACGCATAACGACTACGTCAATGTAGATTGTGCCGTCAGCGGAGTCGGATATAAGAGGCTGACCGTTCTTGATGCTTTGGAAAATGATTATCGAAGCATCGCCTGCGATAAAGTCCATTTTACAGCCTGCGGTAGAAATAAGATCGTTTCTGCAAGCGAAGATATCGGCGGAATTAACACCGATGGCTTCGATCATACTGCGGTCGCTTTCACTGCCGACTAATGCATATTCGCGTATCTGAATGCTCTTGCCGGAAAGGATGGGGTCGCTTATCAATAAGCCGTTGGCTTGCGAGAGCGTCATGCCGAACAGATCTATCATATTTGTAGGAGGAAG
>JAZRLT010000213.1:0-3580 GCA_045646995.1 Eubacteriales bacterium
AACGTTGTATCTGACGTCCGATTCGATAAAATAATGGAGAAAGCCAAATGGGTTTCGATAGGTAAATCCTATACGGGCTGTCGCTCTTATACGGACGGAAACGGTATGGGTTATCAGGACGTAAGCGGAAGAGAGCTTACCGACGGCATAATCGCGAGCGAGGAATTGAGCACCGACTGGTTCGCCTTCCATAAAACGATACGCGATAACTCCGGACGCTTCAGTATAACCGTTGACCTCGGAAAACTGACCGAGGGTATCAAGCATTTTGCCGCGCATTTCGATAATAAACAGCTGTATGCTATCGGTACACCGCTTGATATAAAAATTTATACCTCGCGTGACGGAAACAGATTTGATTATTACGGTACCGCCGATTTGATTCTCGACCCCAATTATTCTGCGTTCTATTTGAGCGGAAATGAGGTGTCGGCGCGCTACGTCAAGCTTTCTATCGGCGATAGCGATAAACAGTTTATCTTCTGCTCGGAATTCTTGGTCGGCGTGGACAAATAATAAATTCAAACAATAAAAGGAACGGTTTTTAAACCGTTCCTTTTTTTATAACGCTTTAAATAACGCGCGTCTTTTTATGCGTTCTGTGTTATTCTGCCTAGCCCGATTACTGAGCGCATTGGAATTCCGCTACAACATCCTCGGCAACCTTAATCGATTCGCCGTTTTCGTAGTAGTAAAGGGTTCCCTTGTGTCTTGTAGTGCTGTAATCGTTAAGATAAAGGATCTTACCGCTCGGGATAACAGTAAAATTACGAACGTCGTCAGCGATCTTGATTGACGTTTCGCCGTCGTATTTCTTGAGAGTTCCGTAATACTTTTCGCTGTTCCAATCGGTATAATACAGGAAGGAGTCGTTTTCTTCGGAATAGGTTACGCGCGAGTAGGCCACGTCGTAATCGATTTTTTCCTTATTTATATAAAGGTCGCCCTTTCCGTCCTTGTAATCCTTGAAATATACTATCTTGTCATTAAGTATCATAGTATTTTCGGAGCATATATCGGAGTCGTAAAGCGTAGCGGACTGAAGCTTTCCGTCCTTTATTTCCGCCTTGTAGAGGTCGCAGGTATTATCTTCGCTGTTGAGGTTGGCGCTATAGTAAACAGCACTTCCGTCGGGAGTGAAGGTGATGTTGAAGGCGTCCTTTTGTTCAATAGCGCTAACGGTCGTTCCGACAGCAACGCGATAGGAAGCAGAGCTGTTAAACGCGTCGTCTGCAGAGTTGCTCAAACGTCCGATATAGTTATAATAATCGTTCTCGAAAAGGTCGGACATCTTTATCTTTGCAGGCTCGCCCGTAACGGTTTTGAAGTAGATCGTTGCGTTTTCGGCTGCGGAACCGTAGCTGTATTGTGTCGTAAGCTTGTCGGCAAGCTTGGTTTCTTCGCCGTTCTTGACACAATAGAGCGAATAGAACTGCTTTACGTATTCATGAGTATTGATGTCGTTTCTCATATCGTTACGGCGCAATACCTGACGATATTCCTCGTAAAGAGCTTCGTATTCCTCGTATTCGGTGAGATATTCGTTATAGAGGTATTCATACTGACTGTATAGGATATTGTATTGATCCATCGCCGCGAGATAATCCTCGTAGAATTCGAAATCCCAATAATCGGGAACAGGGGGCTCGATAGGAGCGATAGGCTCGACAGGCTCGGTTTGTTTTTGGTCGGATTCGAGCATATCATCGTCAAGGAATGCGGAAAGAGTGGTTTTGTATTCCTCGGATTTAGTGAAATATACCTCTCCGTTTTCGTAAACCTTAACTATATTCGCATATTCGGAGACGATCTTTTCGCGTTCTTCTCCGACAACTTGCTTGTAAAGCGAACCGTCTTTTTGATAATAAATAATCGAGAGGTCGTCGTTTAAATATTCAACTCCGTTAACCTCGGCGGCGAGTTTTTCCTTATCTGCGTCCGCGTCCTTATAATAAAGGTCGCCGTCCTCGTTCATATAGATAACGCGGTTACCGTCGGGAGAAAGAGCAAAGCCCTGTTCAGCGTCGGGAGCGATTTTATATCTTTCTTCCTTCTTTACGTTATATTCGTAAAGACCGCCGTCCTTGACGTAAACGACTTTGTTTCCGTCGGGATCAATGTCAAAGGAGGTGACGTCGGAATCAATCTTGACGGGCTCTTCCTTGGGCTTGTTGGGGTTGCGGTAATAGAGATTATAGCCGTCCTTGAAGTCGTCGTAATCATCATTCTTGTCGGGGTAGAAAAGTCTGTCGCCGTCTTGGTTTATTTTACAAGCGTACGAAAGAGTGATGTTCGCGAATAACTGAACGTCATCGTCGTCGATCGTCTCATCGGTCAACGCGGTAGTTACCTGAAGGGGATTGTTGCTGTCAAAATCCCAGTAATACAGCTGACCGTCCTGATAAAAGAGGGTGTAATCGGGAAGTTCGTTTCTTCCGCCGAAAATAAGGCTTGTTATGAGAATAATGCCGCCCGCGAGTAACGCCAAGAGAAGCAATCCGAGAATAACAAAGAGTGCGATAATACCGCCCTTCTTTTTCTTCTTCTTTTCGGGCGCGGTAGTGACCGGAGGTACGGGCGCGAATTGTGTTTCGTCGGAAACGGGAGTGGGTTCGACCACGGGTTCTGCAACAGGTTCAACCACGGGTTCGACCACGGGTTCGACCACGGGTTCCGCAACGGGTTCAACCACGGGTTCAACTACGGGTTCTGCTTGAACGCGTGTACCACAGTAAGGGCAAAACTTACTGCCTTCTTTTAATTCGGCATTACAATTTTTACAAGCTGCCATCTTTAATGTTCTCCTTTTCGAAAAATAAACAAAATACAACAAAAATATTATATTTTCTACATTATACTCTTGTTTTCATGATAAGTCAATAAAAAATGGGTCGTTGCATCAAACACAACAACCCGTTTTTGTTTATAAATGCTTTGCTTTAGCAGCTGCGCCGAACGAGGGCGCTAGGTCGGAATTGACGATTACCGCGTCAGGCTCGAGCATAGTTTCGAGCAAATCTCTCGCGTAGGGGTTTTTTAATATACCGCCTGCGAGTGCGACGCTGTATTCACCTTCAAAATACTCTCCCGCGCGAGCGATAAGCTCGGCAACGTAGGAAATATTCTCGAAAATTATCATCATCGCGTTCTTGTCGCCATTTTCCGCCGCCTCGAAGACGAGGGGAGCGAATGAAGCGAGTTCGTCTTTGCTCATAAGAAGGAGCTTGTCAAGCGCGGTCATCATATCCGTTCCGAGCTTTTTTTCGAGCATCTCGTCCATTTTTCCGCGTTTTTCGCGTCCGTCTATAGACTTTAAAGCGTGAGCAACGGCACGTCTGCCTATCTCATATCCGTTTCCTGCCATATCAAAGCTTCCGTATCCGCCAATACGGTGGATAACTTCGCCTTTCTTGACAAAACAAGAAGATCCGGTACCGCAAATAACGCTCACTCCGTCAGTTTCGGGGAACGCGCCGTATAGCACGTTGATACCGTCGTGGAGTGCATCGGTTTTTGCGTTCGGGAGCAGAGATTTAAGCAGGGAATCGACTCTTTTCGCGTAATCCGAGCTTGTAAGCCC
>JAZRLT010000214.1:0-11357 GCA_045646995.1 Eubacteriales bacterium
AATAAACCTTCATTACATAATCTTAAAGTAGTGAAGGGAGGCTTTGTAATGGGCTGCTTTGATTCGTTCTTCGGCAACAATAATTGCTGCTGGATCGTTATCTTGATCGCGATCGTCATCCTCTGTTGCTGCTGCGGTTAAAAGGACATAAAAAGAAAAAACGCTTCTCGCGAGAGAAGCGTTTTTGTTATGATTACTTTACAAAATAAGCGTTCTTTACTACTACGTAGTCAAACATATTTACTTTTCCGTCGCCGTTAACGTCGGCTCGGGAGAGTAATTCTTCGCCGCCCGTACCCTTAAGGCAAGCCGCTTTGACGGCAACGTAGTCGAAGAGATTAAAGTTGCCATCGCCGTTTACATCGTATACGGCGGATTGCTTTTTGGTCCAATGAGCATACAGAGCCATACCGTAAGGCAAAACCGAGGTAGAAGCGGTTATTTTAGTACCGCCGACCATTTCGGTATACCAACCGTCGAAGGTATAACCGTCTCTTTCGGGAGTGGGGAGGTTGGAGTAAGTGCTCTCGTAGGTAGCGGTAATAAACTCGTATGCACCTGTTTCGTTAACGAATTCAGTCGCTTCGGTGCCGTCCTCTAACTGCATTTCGGAAATCCAAACCGTTCCCGCCTTATCGACGTAGGGATGCAGGTAGTTTCCGCAAAGCTCGGTCTTATCGAGACATATGGTGTAATAAGCCCAATCGGTGGTAAGAGTTACGCTCTTATAGGTAGTTTCGTAGCCCCAGCGGAAATACATTTTCGTGCCGGAAGCCGACGCCTTCGCCCAAAAGCTTAAAATCATTTCCTTGCTGTCGCCAATCGCTGAGTTTTTGGTCTTGCTTTGGTTTGTCAGGGTGGCGATAGCCAAATCCTTGCTTCCGCTCGACGCGCCCGCTTGGGTGTTTACTATCTTAAGAGTATTATATTCCGAAACACGCTTTACCGACGTGTCGTATCCGACCGTTGCGACTGACGTATCACGGCTTTGCCAGAACGTACCGTTCAAGCCTTCGGCAAACGCGCTGTCGTAAAGATAGTTCTTCGAGGAGTAGTTTTGATAGGTAAGTACGCTGTACGTCGCGGGTACCCATTGAGCGTAGAAGGTATAGCTGAATTGAGTAGTCAAGCCCTCGGTCCAAGCGTTGCTGACGTTATAGGATTCACCGGGCTTGTACTGCTTTTTGGTATATCCGTTTGCAGCGATATCGCTTTCGGTGAACCAACCCGTGGTACTTCCGCTTACGTAAGCCTTGCCGTCGCTTCTTTTTACCGTATAATATCCCGCGAAGTCGTAACCGGTTTTGGTGAAGGCGTTGGTTGCGATATTGACCTTCTGACCGAAATATACCGAGCTTCCCGAAACGGTACCGCTTCCTCCGTTTGCGTTATAGGAGAAGGAATATTTCGCGGTATCCGAATCGACGACGGGGATTTTGTTGGCGGTCTTGACCCAAGCGGTTAACCAAGAGTTACCGGTAAGCCATTCTTCCAAATTTTTGTAACCGAGGCTGCTGTAATATGTGGGACCTACTACCGTAGGTGCAGAGCCGGTTGTACGGAAGGGGTTGAGCACGTGGAAGTCCTTTGCAACTAACGTTGTAGTAGTAGGACGGTAGGCGTATATAACGGCGAAGTGGCCCGAGCGTTGGATTATAACGGGTTTGCCTGCCGCAAGCTGGTTATATACTGTTTGAAGATTGCAGGATATCGAGGTGTAACCGAGCTTGGATGCGTTACTCGAGGAGAGCGCCGCACCTGGATTATAATCCATTACGGTTTCATAAACGTAATCGTTGTTTTGACCGAAGCCGTGCGCGTACGCCTCTGTCATAGAAAGACAAGCATTAACGCATACGTTTGCACTTCGCTGACAAAAGAAGGGGACGGATAACTCAATGCCGGTCGCCGCGCTTGCGGTAAGAGCGGTGGGAATGATAAACGCAACGACCATAACGAGCGTTAAAAGTAAAGCGGTTAATTTTTTCATAGCAGTGACCCTCGGTATTTACGCTTCGATAGTAAGAGTACCGAAGAATTCGGGACGGTGGAAGTCGGGGGTTTCGTTATCTACGGGAGACCACATACCGAAATGAGGAATCTCGGTATCGTCACCGCACTTATAGAAGTTACCCTTAATCTGTTCGCCGCGAGCGAAGGAGAATTTGCCGAAGGTCTTACCGATAAAGTCGTTCGAGAAGAAGACCTCGACGCTCCATTTTCCGTCTTCCTTGGTTGCGGTAACGCGGGGAAGAGGAGCGAGCATATTTATAGGAGTCTTGTTAGCGCGGTCGGTGCGTACTGCCGCGAGGAAAGCGCCGTTGGAGTTCATTTCGAAGTTCATATACTTGGGGTTAGCCGAGTTGAAGCTTACGAAAAATTCGAGACAGCTGTCCTTATAAACGGGATCGTTATACTTGGTGTATTCTGCCTTGGGATTTTCTTCCATAGCGGTCATTTTGAGCGCAAAGCCTCTGCCCTCGATATAGATAAGCTGAGCGTAAGCCTCGGGAGCATAGCCCTCGGTCCACTTGTAGTTCGAGATAAGAGCCTTTTCCGCACGGGAAAAATCGATTTCTTTTTCAACGCGAATGATGTATTCCATAATAGGTCTCCTTATAATGAATTATTGATTTGATTCTATTCTATATTGATCCTTTTGTCAAGCGAAAACGGCTATTTAAGCCATTCGATAAGCGCGTTTATCGCGTTTTCGGCGTCCTTTACGCCGAGCTCGTAGGTCGCCTTGATGTTTTCGGGGTTATGCTCCATTCTTCCCGCTTTAGGGGGCTCGGACGGACGGATAAGAAATACGCTTCCGTCGCGTACGCCTTTCTCGATGAGCTTTAGAGAGCCGTTGTAATTTTCGTGGCGTCTTTTAAGAGTTTTTATAAATTCGGGATATTTTCGGTATTTAAGCTTGGCAAAGGCGGTATTTTCCTTGCTTTTAACGTAATCTGCGGGACGGGTAAGAATAACGACGTTCCTTTCGTATCCCATATTTTGGAAAGCGCCGAGGGGTATGCTGTCGGCACATCCGCCGTCGAGATATTTATTGCCGTTAAATTCGACCAATCGCGAAAAATAGGGAAGACTCGCCGACGCGCGAAGAATATCGATATCGGCGAACATATCGTTAATTCGGATATATTCGGCGAGCCCGCTTACGACGTTGGTGCAAACCGCGTAAAAGGGCGTTTCGTTTTTCAAAAACGCCTCGTTGTCGTAGGGTACAAGCTTTTCGGGAAGCTCGTGATAGGCGAACTCCTCGTCCACAACGTCGCCCGTGCGGAGCCAATTTTTAAAGCTCATAAATTTCGGCTCGTTATAATATTTCATATAGTAATCTATACTTCTTCCTCTTTGGCTCGAAAGATAGGAGCATCCGTGAATAGCGCCTGCCGAAACGCCTATAAGACCGTCGAAGGTTATTCCGTATTTCATAAAGGTATCGAGCACGCCCGCGGTATAAATTCCGCGTACGCCGCCACCCTCAAGAACCAATCCTGTTTTCATAAAGCCACCTCGCTCTGATAAACGGATTATATCATTTTTCGGAGCGTTACGCAATAAGTATATTTCCGTGTCAAGGGGAAAAACTATGAAAAAGGTGGTTTTTATGGAGCTTTTCGGATTGATATTGCTCGCGTCGTCCGCGGTTTCAATGTTTTTCGCTTTGTTTGTGCTTTGATATGCGAGTTTCGGGGACCCCCGCGAAAAAAGTTTGACTTTGCAAAGCATACGCTTTGCTTCGCTCAGGATGACAGAACACTTTTCGTTTTCCAAATCTGTAGAAGTGAGCGCATAGCATAATGAGAAAACAGAACCCGAAGGAAACTCCTAAAGGTTCTGTTTCGTTTATACAATAAAAATCTTATAAAAATCGGCGACAGGTGCGTCGATTTTTATACCTTTGAGTTTCGCAACCTTGGACAAGACCGAAGGTCGCGCACAAGGTTGGCGCGAGCGCACGAAACTCCGAAAAACTATGGGGTCCCCGAAAATGAGCGAAGCGAATTTTGGGGGATGGAAGACCGATTGAAAACCGTGTGTTTTCAATCGAGAGCGTTAGCGATCTTATAATTTGTATACGGAATCGCCGGAGAGAAGCTCACAACCGTGCGACTGAAGAGCCGAGATAGCCTTGTCGTTGTCGGCAACGCGCATAATAAGGTAAGCGCGGTCGTTATCGCGCGAAACGAAAGCGTACATATATTCTACGCCGACGTCCTTATCGGCAACTGCGGAAATGGTTTCGGCAAATCCGCCCGGTCTGTCGGGAATACCAACGGCGATAACGTCGGTAAGCGAAACGGTCAAGCCCGCTTCCTTAAGAATTTTTTCCGCTTCGATAGGACGGTCAACGACGAGTCTCAAAATACCGAAATCGGTAGTGTCGGCAATCGAAAGGGCGCGGATATCGATACCTGCTTTTGCGATGATCGAGGTGATCTCTGCGAGTCTGCCGTGTTTGTTTTCAACGAATACGGAAAGCTGTTTAATGTACATAATCTTTAATCCTTTCGAAATATTTATATTTTTCTGTTGTCGATTACGCGCTTAGCCTTGCCTTCGCTTCGGGGCAGAGTGCCGTATTCAACAAATTTTATGTGAGCGTGAACGTTAAGGGTGTTTTGCATCGAGCCCTCGAGCTTCTTCTTCGCCTTTTCCATATCCTTTACGGTGTCGGAGAACATATTCTGACCGACCTCGACCGTAACGGTGAGGGTGTCGAGATTGTTAACTCGGTCTACCGTGATGAGGTAGTTGGGCTCCATACCCTCGGCGAGAAGAACGTGCTCGATCTGGGAGGGGAATACGTTAACGCCGCGGATAATAAGCATATCGTCGCTTCTGCCCATAGGCTTGGACATTCTTACGAGAGTTCTTCCGCAACCGCACTTTTCGTGAGTGATGTAGCAAAGGTCACGGGTGCGGTAACGGATAAGAGGAAGCGCTTCCTTGCCGATACAGGTGAATACAAGCTCGCCGACCTCGCCGTCGGGAAGAGGCTCTAACGTCTCGGGATCAATTATTTCGGGGTAGAAATAGTCCTCGTTGACGTGGAGACCGTTATGGCATTGGCAATCGAAGGAAACGCCGGGACCTGCGGTTTCGGAAAGACCGTAGATATCGTAAGCCTCGATTCCGAGGAGCGTTTCGATCTGCTTTCTCATTTCGTCGGTCCAAGGCTCTGCGCCGAAGATACCTGCGCGAAGCTTGAGGCTTTCGAGAGGAATGTTATTGTCGCGGCGGTATTCGCCGAGATAAAGCGCGTATGAGGGAGTACAGCAGATTATAGTAGAACCGAAGTCCTGACAAACCTGAAGCTGTCTTGCGGTGTTGCCCGTAGAAACAGGGATAGCGGTTGCGCCGAGATATTCCGCGCCGTAATGGATACCGAGACCGCCGGTAAAGAGACCGTAGCCGTAAGAAACGTGGACGACGTCTTCCTTGCTTCCGCCTGCGGCAGAGAGTGCGCGGGCTACGCTTTCCGACCAAATCTCGATGTCGTGCTTGGTATATCCTACGACGGTTTGCTTACCGGTAGTACCCGAGGAAGCGTGAACACGTACGATCTCGCTCATAGGAACGGCAAAAAGACCGTAAGGATAGTTGTCGCGGAGGTCGGTTTTAAGAGTAAAGGGAAGCTTTACGATATCCTCGATAGAGTTGATGTCGTCGGGGGAAACACCCGCCTCGTCCAATTTTTGTTTATAAAACGGAACGTTATTATAAGCGTTACGAACCATTTTTTTGAGTCTTTCGGATTGGATAGCGCTTAATTCGCTTCTTGAAGCGCATTCAACCTCGGGCTTGAAAATTCCCATTTGTTCCATCTCCTTTTTTGGGGGAATTAAAGATCATATCCTAAATTAAATGCTTTTTCGTTTACTTCGATAGTTTTGGGAGGTACGGTAGCGCGAATAGCCGCGATGCATTCGTCGTAATCAAGTCCCAAAACCTTTGCGGCAATACCGAGAAGAACTATATTTACTGCCTTGGCGCTTCCTGCCTGCTCGGCAAGAGAGAGCGCGTCCGCCGATATAACGTTTACGCCGGCGGATTCGAGTCTTCCGAGAACGTTTTCGGGATATTCCGCGTTGCCCATAATAACGGGCATAGGATCGATCTTGGCGGTGTTGGAAATTATAGTACCGCCGATCTTAAGATAGGGGAGCCAACGAGCGCTTTCGAGCGCTTCGAAGGATATCATAACGTCAGCCTCGCCGAGGTCGATAACGGGAGAGAATACCTTTTCGCCCGCGCGAACGTAGGTAACTACGCTGCCGCCGCGCTGGCTCATACCGTGCACCTCGGAAACCTTTACGTCGTAACCGCCGTCGATAAATATCTTACCCATAAGCTTGCTCGCAAGAAGGGTACCCTGTCCGCCGACGCCGACAATAAGAATATTGATAGATTTCATTGGGTTTCCTCCTTTAAGCCTTTATTGCGCCGAGACGGCAGGTGTCCGTACAAACACCGCATCCGAGGCACTGATTGGGGTCGATAAACGCTTTGGTCTTGCCGTTTTCGAGCTTTTTCTGGGAAATTGCGGGGCATCCGACCTTAAGACACATCTTACAGCCGACGCACTTATCCGAATCAACAGAGAGAGGAGCAGGGTGCTTAACGCTCTTGAGAAGCGCACAAGGTCTTCTCGAAATAACGAGCGAGGGCTCTTCTGCCTCTAATTCCTCGCTGACGACTCTCTTGGTTTCGGCGAGGTCGAAGGGGTCTACAACGCGAACGCGGTTGATGCCGATTGCCTGAGCAAGAGCCTCAAGGTTTACTGCGGTTGTGGGGTCGCCCTTGATGGTCTTGCCGTTCAAGGGGTTATTCTGGTGTCCCGTCATACCCGTAATAGAGTTGTCGAGGACGATAACGGTAGAGATACCTTTATTATATACGATGTCGATAAGACCGGTAATACCCGAATGGATAAAGGTCGAATCGCCGATAACCGCGATAGATTTCTTTGCCGCGTCGTTTCCGCGAGCGGTGTTGTAACCATGAAGCGCCGAAACCGAAGCGCCCATACAAACGCAGGTGTCCATCATAGCGAGAGGAGCCTGAGCGCCGAGGGTATAGCATCCGATGTCGCCGCTGACGTAAAGGTTCAAGCCCTTGAGCGCGTAGTAAAGTCCGCGGTGAGGGCAACCGGGGCAGAGAACGGGAGGACGTGCGGGGATATCGCCGTCGAAGGAGAGCTTTTCGTTCTCGGTTCCGAGAATAGCCTTCGCGATGATCGATTGGTTATATTCGCCGAGGGGAGGGAATACCTCGCGGCCGATAACCTTAACGCCTAATTTAATGCAATGGGTCTCGATAATATCGTCAAGCTCCTCGATAACGTAAAGGGTCTTGACCTTATTTGCAAAATCAATAATAGCCTTTTTGGGAAGCGGGTTGACGATACCGAGCTTTAAGTAGCTTGCCTTTTCGCCGAGTGCTTCGCGTGCATAAGCGTAGGTAGAGCCTGCGGCGATAACGCCGATCTCGTCGGAGAACATTTCGAGCTTGTTGATACCGATATCGAACGCTTCGGTGTCCGCCCATTCGGTCATGGCCTCGTTACGCGCCTCGACCTTTGCGTGAGCCTTGCGCGCCATAGCGGGCATCATAACGTTCTTCATAACGTCGCGCTTGTATTCCTTAAGAGGAGCTTCGTTTCTTTCGGAAAGAGTAACGAGCGAGCGCGAGTGGGAGATTCTTGTAGAAAGACGGAGAAGTATAGGCGTATCGAAACGCTCGGAAAGCTCGTAAGCCTGCTTGGTGAATAAGAGCGCGTCAGCGCTGTCGGAGGGCTCGAGCATAGGAACCTTAGAAGCAATAGCGTGATGACGGGAATCCTGCTCGTTCTGAGAGGAGTGCATTCCGGGGTCGTCCGCAACGGCGCAAACCATACCGCCGTTTACTCCGATATAGGAAGCGGTGTAAAGAGGGTCTGCCGCAACGTTGAGACCGACGTGCTTCATAGCGCAAAAGGATCTCGCACCGCCGAAGGAGGCGCCGATTGCAACCTCGAAGGCAACCTTTTCGTTAGGAGCCCATTCGGAATACATCTCGTCGTATTTTGAAGCGGCTTCGGTGATTTCGGTACTCGGAGTGCCGGGATAAGAGGAAATGACGCGTACGCCTGCCTCGTAAAGACCTGCGGCAACAGCCTCGTTACCTAAAAGCAATTTCTTTTCCATATATATTCTTCCTTAAAACGTAATTATTGATTTCTGAGGTCGAGAACTCGCTTTGCCTTGCCCGTAAATCGCTCGATAGAGTTGGGCTCAACGAGGTTGACCTTGATTTCTATGCCGAGAATATTTTTGATGTTATCGTGGATACGCTTCTGAAGCGCGACAAGCTCACCGTAACGGTCGAGAAGGCTTCCGTCGATAAGCTCAACGCGAACCTCGAGCGAATCCGAGAATCCTTCGCGTCGGAGAACAAGAAGATAGTTCGGGCTGATGCCGTTGATACCGATAAGCGCGCTTTCGACCTGAGTCGGGAATACGTTAACTCCGCGAACCTTTATCATATCGTCGCTTCTGCCGATGATCTTATGCATTCTCGCGCTTGTTCTTCCGCACTTACAGGGCTCGTAATTGATGTTGGTGATATCCTTCGTTCTGTAACGAAGCATAGGAAGACCGCGTTTTGTAAGGTTGGTGACGACGAGCTCGCCGGTCGAACCCTTTTCGAGAACGCTTCCGCTTGCCGAATCGATAACCTCGCAAAGGAAATGGTCTTCGTTTATATGCAAGCCGTCGCGGTACATACATTCGCCCGACATACCGGGACCGTTAAGCTCGCTCATACCGTAGTTGTCGGTACAGAAGAAGCCGTTGCCCCAATGGTTTTCGATAGCGGTACGCATTTCGGGGGTAGAGCCCTCGCTTCCGAGTATACCGTACTTGAGCTTATAGCTTTCCATAGGATATTTATCCGCCATAGAGTGCGCCGCCTCGGCGAGATACATACAGTAAGAGGGGGTCGCTACGATAGCGTCGGTGCCGAAGTCGCGCATAAACTTTAACTGCTTTTCGGTGTTGCCCGAGCTCGTCGGAACAACGATCGCGCCGATTTTTTCAAGACCGTAATGTAAACCGAGCGCGCCGGTGAACATACCGTATCCGAAGCATATCTGAACGATAGTGCCTTCGTCAGCGCCCGCCGCCATAGCGAGACGTGCTACCTGCTCCGACCAGTTATCGAGGTCCTCTCGGGTGTAGGCTACGACGGTAGGGTTACCGGTAGTGCCCGACGAAGCGTGAACGCGAACGATTTTTTCCTTGGGAACGCTTAACATACCGAAGGGATAGGTGTCGCGGAGGTCGTCCTTGGTCGTGTAGGGGATATATTCGATATCCGAAAGACATTTTATCTTGTCGGCGGTAACGCCTGCCTTTGCGAGACGCTTCGCGTAAAATTCGGAATTCTTTTCGCAGTAATCCACGAGGCTTTTGAGTCTTTCGAGCTGGAGTGCTTCCAAGTCCTTGCGGGACATACACTCCATTTCGGGATTAAATATCTTGTTTTTCATATTACGCTCCTTTTTGGAGTTTTTCTTTTTTATTGGTGACCGCGCTCACGGCGAATACGAGGATAAACGAAACTATCATAGCGGCACAGGCGAAATGAGCACCCATATCGCAGAGTCTTCCGAAATTTCCGATTGCGATTTCGGAGCCGCAAAGCTTTGCGACGAGAGGGGGAAGCGCGAGTATAAATCCGCCTATCATACCTGCCCAAGCGCCGTACTTGTTCGCCTTTTTCCAGTAAAGCGAAATAGCGTAGGGAGCCAAGAAGCTACCCGAGATTATACCCCAAGAATAGCTCATCATATCGAGTATCGGGGTTCCCTCGCCCTTCCAAGCGATGAAGAACGAGATTATAACGAACGCGAGACAGATAAACTTTGTAAGAACCGAAACGTCCTTTTCCTTGTCCTTTATAAACCTGTCCTGAATAATATCCATCGAAAGCGTTGAGGACGCGGTGATGGTAATCGAGGAAAGGGTGGAAACGCTCGCCGCGATAAGAAGAACGAGGATTATTCCGACGAGTATATCGGCGATTCCCGCGTTTGCGAGCATATTAGGGATAAGATAGTCGGTTCCGCCCTCGGGAAGCTCTTTAAAGAAGAGGTGGGAAAGCGAACCGATAAGATATCCGCCGCCCGCAACTATAAGAGCAAAGAATGAGGATATTACCGTACCGCGCTTGACTTCCTTGTCGTCACGGATGCCGTAATATTTATGGATCATCTGGGGTAATCCCCAAGTACCGAACGAGGTCATAAGCACGGTCGCCCAAAGACCGATATGCTGAGATGCGGTGAGGTCGAGAGCTTCGGTTTCGGTGACGATGTTTTTAAGTCCTTCCGAAAGACCGCCGACCGAGTCGCTTTTGAATACGGCGACGATGAGAGCGATAACACCTACGAGCATAACCGCACCTTGGAAAAAGTCGGCGCGTAACGCTGCGATATATCCGCCCGCTACGACTACGACTGCGCTTGCCGCCGCGATAATTATCATACAAACCATCTCGTCGACGCCTAAGAGCACCGAGCAAACGCTCGTCAAGCCCTTATAAACCGAAGCCGAGTAGGGAAGAAGAAAGATGAAAATAACGATTGCCGAGAACAACTTCATCGCTCTCGAGCCGAAGCATTTCTCGAAAAGCTGGGGCATCGAGGTTATTCCCTTTTCGTGGGTGAGCTTACGGGTGCGTCTCGCTAATACGAGCCAAGCGAGAAGCGAGCCGATGATTGCGTTTCCGATACCGGGGAGAACGCCCCATATACCGTATTTCCAGCCCGTGCCTCCGGCATAACCGATAAACATAACCGCTGAGAAATAAGCCGTGCCGTATGAAAAGGCGGACATCCACGCGCCGGCGCTTCTTCCGCCGACCGTGAAATCGCCCATTGTTTTAGATTTCTTACTGCCGATAAATCCGATCGCCGCCATAAATACGACGTAAATACAAATCGTAACGACGATAATTTGCTCTCTTGTCATTTTAAATCCTCTTTGTTGCGAAAAACAAATAGCCATTCATTATATTCTATCACTTTTTTTCTTGAAAATCAATGATTTTGAGATAAAAACAATAGCTTTTAGAGCGTTTGTCCTTCGTATTTTTACCAAAAACAAAAGCCCGCCATTCTTACGCCTTTAAGGCATAGCGAATGCGGACTGACCGTTTATTGCTTACCGACGGTTTTTAAACCTCGGTTTTCACAAAAGACGGGCAGCCCTTGGCAAAATAATAATAGTAATAAAAGAACTTGTTATTAGCCATAGTTGCTCCTCCTTTTGTGATTCATTGTATGGCATTATACTACCGTG
>JAZRLT010000215.1:0-6371 GCA_045646995.1 Eubacteriales bacterium
AACGTTGTGGTAAATATATAAATAGTAAATAAAGTTTCCCTAAAAAGGAGAAAGATATGACTATTATTCCTCAACCTAAAAAACTCAAAAAGACCGGCGGTTTTCTTTCGGTTGCTGACCTTTCCATCGTTCTTACGATGAAATGTGACTACCGTATTTTTAAGGCGGCGCAGACTCTTGCTTCCGAAATGTACGACGCTACCGGTAACGACCCCGTTATCACCAAGGTTCTCGGCGCTCCCTGCTCTTGCGGTAAGATAGTTATCGACTGTCTTAACAAGAAGACCGAAGGCTATAAGCTCTCGGTTACCGAAAAGGGTATTTCCATTCTCGGTGATTCTCTTGCGGGCGCTTTCTACGGTATCCAGACTCTCCGTCAGATGCTCGACACCTGCGGCGAGGATATCGAATGCTGTGAGATTGAGGACAAGCCCGATATGAGCTACCGTGGATTCTACCACGATGCTTCCCGCGGCAGAGTTCCTAACCTCGACGGCGTTTATAAGATGATCGACTTCCTTGCTTATTATAAGCATAATTCCTATCAGCTCTATATTGAACATACCTTCGCTTTCAGCGAATATGAAGGTATCTACAAGGCGTTCGGTTATATGACTGCCGAAGAAATTCTCGAAATCGATCAGTACTGCTACGACAACTTCGTTGATTTCGTTCCCTCGCTTTCTTCGTTCGGTCACCTTTTCCGTCTCTTGGAAAGCAATAAGTACCACGATCTTTGTGAGCTTGACAGCTTCGAGCCTACCAAGAACCCTTGGCATAACTTTATGCTTCACCATACCATCAACGCAAGCGACGACAGAAGCTTCGATATGGTAAAATCTCTTATCGATCAGTACGTTCCTCTCTTCCGCAGTAAGTATTTCAATATCTGCTGCGACGAGACCTTCGATATTTGTAACGGCAAGAACGCCGGCAAGGATAAGGGCGCGCTCTATCTCGACTTCACCCTTAAGATTATCGACCACTTGAAGTCTCTCGGCAAGACCGTTATGATGTGGGGCGACGTTGTTCTTAACCATCCCGAAACCATGGAACGCTTCCCCGATGATATGATCATGCTTAACTGGTGCTACGATTGCAATCCTATCCTCGAAAACGTTGAAAAGTTCGCTTCTCAGCGCTTTGGTCAGATCGTTTGCCCCGGTACCAGCTGTTGGAACCAGTTCTGCGAATGCGTCGGCTATGCGGAACAGAATATCAGTAAGATGGTTCAAAAGGGCGGCGAATGCAAGGTTATGGGTATGCTTAACACCTCTTGGGGTGACTACGGCGCGGTTTGTCCCATGTCCTGTACTCTTTACGGCGTAGTTCTCGGCGGTGCTTTGGCTTGGAACCGCAAGTCTAAGGTTATGTGCGAAAAGTTTGACAAGGCTGTATCCGAGCTTGTTTACGGCGATGCAAGCGGTGAGACCGTTAAGCTTATCCGTAAGTTTGACGCTTACGAGCGTATCCTTAACTGGGGTCAGTTCACCAACGCATTCTTTGATAACCGTTTCGCTACCTGGGGCGATACCGCTATGCCTACCGATGCGGCTCCCTTTGTTAAGAACGCGGCTGACTGCTTCGCTCTTGCTGAGGATTTCCGTAAGCTTCCCGTTCAGTCCGACCTTACCTGCGATCTCCGCATAATGGCTGAGGGCGAGGCGATCATCAACCTCCGCATGGCTAAGCTTATCGACGATTCCGTTGAAATCGACGAAGCTCGCGTTGAAAAATGGGTTGAAAAGTATAGCGAGTCCTGGCTCCGCGACGACAAATACGGCGAGCTTGATGCTGTTATCGCTGTTATGCGCGGCAAGAAGTTTGACTATAAGTATCTTCTCACTAACGCATAAGATTTTTGTAATATCATACCGCGCCTTCCGTTATCGGTTGGCGCGGTATTTTTCTGTTTACTTTTGGGATTTTAGGTGCTATAATCGATGTAAGATTGCAGTAAAGGTGGAATGGCTTTTGTCTTATATATACGATCTCCACGTGCATTCGAGTGAATGCAGTCTTTGCGCCGCAAGCACCGTTATCGAGCAGGTAGACGCTTGCAAGGAGGCGGGCTTGAGCGGATTTGCGCTGACTAACCATTTTCTTACGGGAAGCACGCGAATCCCGAAGGATTTGCCTTGGAAAGAGCGGGTTTTGCCCTATTGGGAGGCTTATCTTAAGGGTAAGGAGCACGGCGATAAAATCGATTTTGACGTTCTTTTCGGAATAGAGCATCATTATCGCGACGCACAAGAAATTCTCATATACGGAATCGACCTCGATTTTTTGCTGGATAACCCCGATTTTTGCGACATTTCTCCCGAGGAGATATGCGAAAGGGTTCATTCTGTCGGGGGCTTTGTGTCGCACGCCCACCCGTTCCGCGAGAGGGGATATATCCCGAAGGACGGTCGAAAAATGGATATGTCGTATCTCGATGCGATAGAGGTTTATAACGGCGCAAATCGCGAAATTGAGGATACTCAGGCGATGGAATTTTGCGAGAAAAACGGGCTTTTGAAAACTGCGGGAAGCGATTTTCATTGGACTGCTCATATGGGCGTTATCCCGACGGGTGGGATGGAATTTTCTCGCCGTATCCGTACCTCGGGCGAGCTTGCTCTTGCGCTCAAAAACGGCGAAGGAACGGTCTGGCATAAGGGCGAAAGATACTTCAAATAATCGATGCTTTTACAAAGAAAAAGTCGTACGAATTTTGACTCGTACGACTTCTTTTTTTATTCGATTATTGCGTCTATTGCGGTCTTCAGATCCTCGTAATGAAGCGACGAGACGAAGATGTTTTTGATGATTCCGTTTTCGTCGATTATGACGGTGTAGGGATAGGTTCCGCGGCCGCCCAAAAGCCCGTAATAGCCTTCGGTCGAGTTGTCACACGCAAAGACGATATCGCTTGCGGCGTAATGGTTTTTGACATATTCGGGAGCTGTGTCGGAAAGCATGTTCGTGTGGATCGCGACGACCGAAACGGTGTCCTTGTATTCGGTTGCGATTTGGTCGAAATAGGGCAATTCGTTGACACAGGGAGTGCACCAAGTGCCCCAGAAATTGATAACGGTTATCTTGCCTGTTTTGGTGGGGTTGAAGGTGTTTTCTGTCAAAATTCCGTCGGGTGAAACCGTTGCTAAATCTTCGCCGTAACAGAGGTCTCCGACCTTGTTTCCGAGGGGGGGATTTTCGTTGTCGGAAACGTCGCTGACTTCGCTTTGCTCGGGCGGTGTGATGCTGCTTTGACTGTCGTCGTTCCAAGCGTAAATGAAGGTCGAAATAAGTGCAACGGCGAGTATGATTCCGACGATAGAACGCGTAATGATTTTCGCTGTTTTGTTATCTTTTTTAGGCTCTTTTTCCTGAATCTCGTCGCGTATGAACGGGATGGGTGACTTCCAAGAAATTGCCTTTGTGGGGCAAGCCGATATGCATTCGCCGCAGCCGATACATTCGTGGTCGCCGACCTTCTTTATGTCCATTTTGCAACGGTTTACGCAGATGTTACAATGAGTACATTTTGACTCCGAAACCTTTACTCCGAGGAAAGAAATTCGGTTGAAAAAGCCGTAGATCGCGCCGAGCGGGCAAATGAATCGACAGAACATTCTGAAGATGAAAACGCAGGCGACAACGAAGCTCATCAATAGCGCGAATTTCCAAGTGAAAAGCGGTCCGAGCATTGAAAAATAGCTTGCGTTGACCTCATTGGAAAGTAATCCGATTCCGCCTTCAAGAGTGCCCGCGGGACAGATATATTTACAAAACGCGGGAAGGGGAGTGTCGCGGAGCGCGTAGGTTATCGGGACGATGAAAACGAAGAATACCAATATGACGTATTTGAAATAGGAGAGTATCCTTGTTACGGGGCTTTTTTTGAGCTTGGGAGTTCTGATTTTGTAAATCAACTCCTGAATCAACCCGAAGGGACACATCCAACCGCAAATCGTTCTTCCGAAGATTATTCCGAATAGAAGGAGTATGCCGCCGACGTAAAACAACGTGCTTTTATCGGCGGAAAATGAGCCTTGGAGCGAGCCGAGCGGACAGGCTCCGACCGCACCGGGGCAGGAATAGCAATTCAATCCGGGGGCGCACATTTGCTTGGAGCTCCCCTTGAAGATGTTGCCTGTTATAAATCCCTTTGCGTTGGCGTTGAAAAGTAACGCGGCGTAAAGCTGGAAAAGCTTGCGCTTTGAGGGCAAAAGCCCTTTGAATTTGTTCAAAATTTTATTCATATCTTATTATCCCAATCCGATGCATTCGGTGCAAATGTTGACCGCTTTTGTGAGAACGTCTTCGATTCCGCCCGAAAGATATCCGTAGATAAATAAGCCTATTCCGACGACGAGTAATACTACCTTTGCGACCTCGCGGCAATAGTATCCGTCACACTTTTTGACGGCTTCTTTTTTGTCTCCGTCGGGAGCTTTCTTTAAAAGCTCGGTTTCTATGACGATGCTTTTTTCGTTGCGGTATACCGTGTATATCGCAAAGGCAAAGGTTATTATTGAGTAGGGTATTATAAGCTTCATCGCATTTATAACCGATGCGTTTATGTCGGTAGAAAAGTTGTTGCCGTTTAAGGAATACACGAGTATGAGCGCTGTCGGAACTGATGTCACTGCCGAAAGCAAAATCGTACGTGTTTTGCGACGTTTACGTTCGTTTTTTATGAGGGAAGCGAGCTCGGGATCGCAATTCGCTATGTCTTTTTTTGCCGTAAATCTTTCAAGAATGCTTTTTGTGTCTTTTCTGTTGGGCGTATCGTCGATTTTTGAATCGGTTATAAATTCAAAAATCAAGCCCGCGACGGCAAACAGAACGGCGGGGATGAGTATTATTAAAGATGAGGATACAGCCGACACCGCCGATTCGCGCGAGTACGCATCGGCGAGGTACATCATTATGCAAGCGCGAGTCATGAAAACGCCTGAAACTACAACGTATAAGCTTGTCAGTATTCTTAAAATGAACCGCGCGTTGGAAACGCTTTTTTCAGTCATAAGTATCAATTCTCCGTGAAGTATGTGTGTTAAGTATACCATACGAATTTGAATAAGTAAATATTTTGAAAACAAAAATCGAAAATGTTTTACAATTTATATTCAGAAATTGCGTCAAAAATATTGCATTATGTGTCAAAATGAGTTACAATAGTATGAATATATATATTTATAGAAGTATTCGCAGCAATCAGTTTAAGGAGAAAACCACCGCATGAACAGACAATCGCTTTTAAAACGATGCAAGAAGGCGCTGGCAGGCGTTATGGTTCCCGTTATTTTGGCGGGCACCGTTGCTTTGCCCTTTATAGGCGCTTCCGTTGCAATTGCCGATTCGGGCAACAATGGGTATATCAACCTGTTGAACGGATTGAAGAACGACTATTCCCAGTATTTGAATAGCTCGGTTATGTTTAAGCTTCCCGACGGGGTAAAGGATGATGACGAGATCTCGGTCATCGTTACTCTCGATTCGGCGACTCTTATGGAAGCTTACGACAAGACCGATAAGACTATGAGCTTTTCGGAATATGCTGTTTCCGACGGTGCCGAAAAGGTCAAGTCGAAGATCGCTTCCGAAAAGGCAAAGCTTGTAAAGAAGCTTAATAAGTCGGGTGTTTCCTATGAGCTCGGCGAGGACTACGATACCGTTTTGAGCGGCTTCGAGGTTATCATCAAGGCGCGTGACTTCGAAAAGACCGCTAAGAGCGTCGGTAACGGTACCAACGTTATCGTCGGTGAGGAATACAATCCCTCCGAAACCAAGCTCGTAGAAAACGAGGTCAACGTTTTTGATACCGGTATATTCAACAGCAAGGATTCGGGCTATGACGGCTCGGGCGTTGTCGTTGCCGTTCTCGATACCGGTCTTGACTATAACCATACTGCCTTCTCTCCGAGCAACTTCTCGTCGAAGACTCTCGGACTTACCTATGATGAGGTTAAATCCCTTGTTGGCAAGACTGCGGCAAGCGGCTTGGTTGACGGTCTTACCGTTGACGACGTTTATATAAACGAAAAGGTTCCTTACGGTTTCGACTATGCCGATAGCGACTCCGACGTTTATTCGACCCATAATAACCACGGTACTCACGTTTCGGGCGTTATCGTCGGTAACGACGACGTTATCCGCGGCGTTGCACCCAACGCCCAGCTCGTTTCGATGAAGATATTCTCGGACGTAATGGATACAGCAAGAGCGTCGTGGATACTTTCCGCGCTCGAGGATTGCGTTGTTTTGGGCGTTGACGTTATCAATATGTCTATCGGTACCGCTTGCGGCTTCTCGCGCGAGTCGGATGAAGAAAAGCTCAACGGCATTTACGACAGAATCCGCAACGCGGGTATCAGTATGGT
>JAZRLT010000216.1:0-8218 GCA_045646995.1 Eubacteriales bacterium
TGGTTCTTACCGACGGCAAGCTCGGAATGAGCGGTTCTATCGCCGAGGCAGAAAGATTACGCGACGAAATCGAGGGAAGCTTTATTCCCGACCAATTCGCAAATCCCGCAAACGCGCTTTCACATTACGAAACAACGGGACCCGAAATATGGAACGATACCGACGGACAAATCGATATATTTGTCGCGGGTGTCGGCACGGGCGGCACAATAACGGGTGTGGGAAGATTTTTAAAGGAAAAGAATCCCGACATAAAAATCGTTGCCGTCGAGCCCGAAAATTCCGCGGTTTTATCGGGCGGAAAGTCAGGAACTCACGGTCTTCAGGGTATCGGCGCAGGATTTATACCCAAAGTTCTTGACGTAAGTATTCTCGACGAAATAATCACCGTAAGCGACGAGGATGCATATTCCGCGGGAAGATCGCTCGGAAAATCCGAAGGTATTCTTTCGGGAATATCGTCGGGCGCGGCTTTACACGCGGGAATCACACTCGCAAAACGCGAAGAAAACAAAGGCAAGAATATAATAGTATTACTCCCTGACACGGGTTCAAGATATCTTTCAACAAAAATGTTTTCGGAGGCTTAAAATGGATTACAAAAGAATTTTAACCATACAGGATATATCCTGCTTCGGTCAATGCTCCCTTACCGTAGCTTTACCTATTCTTTCTGCTTGCGGTGTTGAAACGGTTATTCTTCCCTCGGCAGTACTTTCTACCCACACGGGCGGATTCACGGGATTTACCTTCCGCGACCTTACCGACGATATTCCTTCTATTTCGGCTCATTGGCAAAAGGAAGGCATCGATTTTGACGCCATCTATACGGGTTATCTCGGAAGCGAAAAGCAGATAGACATGGTTACCGATATCTTCAAGAAGCTTTGCAGAGAGGGCGGCAAAAAGATAGTAGACCCCGCTATGGCGGACAACGGCAAGCTTTATTACGGCTTTGACCAAGCTTACGCTGACGCGATGACGCGCCTTTGCAGAGAAGCGGACATCGTTATACCGAACATAACCGAGGCTTGTTTTATGACGGGTCACGAATACAAGGAAAAATACGACGAGGAGTACGTAAATTCCGTTCTTAACGCATTAGAGCGCGAAGGAATGAAGGACGTTATTCTTACCGGAATAAGCTATAACGACGAAACTACGGGCGTTATAATCAAAAATGAAAACGGCATTCAATATTACACCCACAAAAAGCTTCCCGTAGGAAGCCACGGCACGGGTGACGTCTTCGCGAGCGCATTTTCGGGCGCACTTTTGCGCGGAAAGAACGAATACGAGGCTTCCGAAATCGCAGCAAACTACACTTTAAGATGTATCGAGAACACCGTGGGAGACGATAACCACAAATACGGTGTCAAGTTCGAAACCGCAATTCCCTATCTTATCGAGATGTTGAACGCATAATGATATATGCCGACAACGCTTCGACGGCAAAAATGCCGAAAGCGGTTTTAGAAAGCATACTCCCCTATCTTACCGACGAGTACGGAAATCCGTCTTCCTCACATTCGATGGGTATATCCGCATCGAACGCTGTTAAAACCGCAAGGTCTTTTATTGCTTCGTCGATAAATGCCAACGAAAACGAAATAGTTTTCACCTCGGGCGGAAGCGAATCCAACATCCAAGCGATTCTTACCGCTTCCGAAACAGGAAAATCGAACGGCAGGAACAAAATAATCATCTCGGCGTTCGAGCACGATTCGGTATATATAACCGCGAAAAGTCTCGAGAAATCGGGATTTGAGGTTATTACCCTATCGGTAGATAAAAACGGATTTGTGTCGGTATCGGAACTCGAACGTCTTATTGACGAAAAGACTTGTTTGGTTAGCGTTATGACCGCAAACAACGAGATAGGAACTATTCAGCCGATTTCGGAAATCGGACGGATATGCCGTCAAAGAGGAGTTTTATTCCACACGGATGCTGTGCAGGCGGTCGGTCACATTAATATTGACGTAAAGAGTTTAAACGTCGATATGCTCTCCCTCTCGGCGCATAAATTCGGCGGTATGAAGGGTGTAGGCGCACTTTATATCCGTAACGGGATACAAGCATACAGCCTTATAACCGGAGGACCGCAGGAAAGAAGCAGACGTGCAGGGACAGAAAACGTCGCGGGTATAGTTTCTATGGCGAAGGCCCTTGAAATAAGCCTTGATAATCTTTCGGAAAAGCAAAAAAATCTATCGGCAAAGCGCGACAGATTGGCAGAAAAGCTTTTAAAAATACCCAACAGCGTTATAAACGGAAATACGAAAAAACGTCTTGCAGGTAATCTTAACATTTCCTTTAAGGATATAAACAGCGAGAGTCTTTTGATGATTCTCGACGACGCGGAAATTTGCGCGTCGGGCGGTTCGGCTTGTCACACCGGCGACCCCGAGCCGAGCAGAACGCTTAAAGCGATCGGTCTTACGGACGATTACGCACTCGGTACGGTACGTTTTTCGCTGTCAGACGATATCACCGACTGCGAGATAGATTATATCGCAGAGACGGTTGAAAAAGCGGTTGAAACGTTAAGATAGAATTTTTCCACTGATTGTTTTGTTGACAATCCCTCAGTCTTTTCGCTTCGCGAAAATCCAGCTCCCTTTGCACAAGGGAGCCTTTTTTTCGCAAAGTCGCCGAGTATATCAGAAAACCGTATAAAAGCCTGTGGGTTATGCGTTTTTTGTATTTTCAACTGACGGTTGAAAAATCTCGTTTGAGCGGTTATTGTAAACGAGTGATTGCTATGCTACAATATAGCTACAAGGTTGGCGCCACCTTAAAATTCAGGAGGTATTACTATGAATATCGGCAGTAAAATAAAAGAATTGAGAAAACAACGCGGTATCACACAGGAACAGCTCGCTGATAGCATTGGCGTATCATTTCAAGCGGTCAGCAAATGGGAAAACAATATCGCTTTACCCGATATTACGCTTGCACCGGTTTTGGCGAACTACTTTGGCGTATCGATGGATGAACTTTTCGATTTTAATCTAAAAGAAATTGAATCTAAAACAATGGCGATCGCCAAGGAAAGTTGGAAATACCGAGACGGCGATTGGGAAAAGGCTAGGAATATTCTTGACGAGGGTTTGAAGAATTATCCGGATAATGATATATTACTCATCAACAGACTATACGTCATGAACTACGAAGAAACTCCGGATGAAGTGATATCGGTCGCACTTAAAATCATCGATGTATCAAAAGATGAAGGTACAAAATATGATGCTTGTCAGTTTTTGGCATATGCGTATAAAGCAAAAAATTATTTAGAAAGTGCTCGTAAAGCAATCGATTTAATCCCCGACATTCGTTTTTCAAATCAAAGACTGAAAGCAAGTATATTGGAAGGAAATGAAAAATGGGATGCCGCTTGTCAAGAATATAGCGAATCGTTATATGCGTTTATGCATATAACTTTAAGAATAGCCGAATGCTGTATAGAAAAAGGCGAGCACGAGAAGGCATTGAAACACTACGAAGATGCATTGCGTATTCTGGACCTGTTGGAAGTAAAAGAAGAGTGGTACGGATTCCGCGATGGATTCAACAAAAAGATTGCTGAAATTAAAGAAAAAAACGAATAACCGCAACGAGTAAATTAATCACAAAAAATACGGAAGACAGCTTCATTCCGAAGCATCTTCCGTTTTTTATTTACAATATTCTTCTATTCCGACTTTTATTATTTCATCCAAAGCTTCGGAAAGCGAAGACTCAAGTTGTCCGAGTGCTTTTTCTTTAACTACCCCTTTATACGCTTTCTTTCCCAGGCGAACGAAAATCAATTCCGAATCAATACACGCTATCAAGTCTTCATTCTTTTCATGCGGGCGCGATATTTCAACGGCAAGCGTATATGTATAACCCTCATTCGGGCGGGATTTGAATTCGTCTAACTCCTTCGTAACGTACAAATACTCTGTACGTAATTCGTACCCGTTTTCCTTCGCACGTTCGGAAAGCGGAAGCAGCATTTCCCTTACCTTAGCGCGTATTTCTCTCTCCATAGGAACTATTTCGTCTGTAAGATGTTGTTTGACAATCTTATTCTTCTTGCTTTCGCGCTTATTCCACCACGATTTGATATCGTCAACAAGATAACCCGATATTTCGCCGTCCCAATACTTTTTTATATATCGTTTTGTTCGTGCCGTACGGCGGATTTCACCTATCATATAAAAGCGCGACTCACCCTCGGGTATGCCGTTGATTTCAAATATATGAGAGAAAAACAAAATTTTCTTCGCTGTTCTTTCTTCTGTAGCGTATATTTCGTCAATATTCTTCCAAAGATATCTTTCGACAGGGAAAAATACACGGTAAATAGAAACGCCCTCGGAATCAAACGTGTAAAAGCAGGGCTCCAGCACGCACGGCACTCCGATAAACAGAAGAGACAGCACCGACAAGCCTATTCCCATTCCTATATCATTCTCGGTGAACATCGCGTAAGAACACAATGCAAGAACTATTCCGAATATTATAAACAGATTAAAGGTTCTGTTAAATGAAAAATCACGTTTTGGTTTCAAACTATTACCTGCTATTAAATAATTGTCGTATTTTCCTCATGGCAAAAGTTCTGCTCGCTTACAGCTCGATCATAATTTCCGCCTTAGTATTATCAACAGTGATATACACCCAATATCTGCCGTGGGGCCAACCGCCAAAGGTCAGTTCGACGGTCTTAGGCTCACCCTTTGCCAACTCCACCGTCTGATTATCTCCCTTTGCAAGGTTATCCGCGCTCGCCGCGCAACGAAGGCTTACCGACACCGTTTGGTCCACCGTTGAAATAAGTTCGACGGACATTGTGTTTTCGGGGTCGTAGTTATTCTCGACTTTGATGTCCTTGATGCTTAACTTAACAGAAGAATCGGACTTGAAAACACTCTTTAATTCGACGGTACTGTCGCCCAAGTAGTGATAAGTACCCGTATAATAATCAAACGGATAATAGTTCCAAGCGTTATTCAGGTCGGTTTTGAATTCCTCTGTAATTTCCAAAGTCTTACCCTTGCCAAAATGGGTTTCCACAAGACAGATTTGAGAAAAATCAGGTGTCAGACGATATATCTTATTATCGCACTCAATCCACATAGTTCCTCGCTCTGTGGAATAATGTCCGCCGCCCAATTCAAGTACGTCATCGGAAATTTTCGGGACGGTTTCACCCGTTTCCCGCATATTTTCAAGCGCATCGATAATTCGGTATCCAACGTCACAAGCATCGATGGTTTTGCTCGAAATTCCCCAGCCGTCCCAAGTATATTGAAAGATCTTGAAGGAGGTAGTATATCCCGAATGAGTTAAATCGTCATCCGAATCGTCATCCGAATCCTCTTGTGAATCCTCTTGCGAATCATCACGATTATAGCGAGCAATCAAGTCCTCGATTCTTTCTTTTTCCTCGGCGGTCAAACCACGGGAGCGATTTTTTCCAAAATCCGAAAGTATACCGCAATCGCAATATCCTATATTCACATAACCGGAAAATCTGCAAATCCAATCACACGCGGGAACATCTGAAATCCATTCTCCGTCGCTGCCAAGAATATCCAAAATAATCTGCTTATCGGAATCATCCAGAGTTATTTGTGAGAGGATGTCCGGCGAGGAATAAATGATCGTATCAGTTGCGACAGATTCATCGTCCTTTTCTACAACCAAGCAGAATATATCCTCGTAGCGATAGGAATGCTGCAGTGCGTCGGTATCGCAGTTTCCGATGAGTCGAACCTCAAGCACGACGTAATACGTTCCCTTGGCAAGATCGGAAAGCGCATCAAACGTGGTTTCGGTTTTCGTATATTCGTTTCCGTTCGGAGCAAGTAAATACACCTTTGCGACTTGTCCGTTCACCTGAACAAGGTATGATACATTATCGTCCAGAACAAGCCTCGGAATATCCGTTACGGGAAAATCCGTTTTTCCGTTTACCAATTCGACAACGTCACGTCTTGTCGCTTCGGTCGTTGTAAACGTCCCGTTGCCATTATCGATTTCAGACCAAATTAACCAACCAAAGGGAAAAATCGTATTATCGCCCGACTTGATTTGAATGTGGCTCACTGCATAATCATCAGCCTGCGAATCTCCGCCTTGTGAGCGGTCATCGGGTTGCGAATTATTATCGGTCAGTGATGCATCACATCCCGACAGAATCGAGAGCATCATAGCAAGTATTAACGTTAATGCAAATATCCGTTTCATTATAATAACTCCTTTCCAAGACGTGAAGTATAAAAGCCAAAATCATCTTATCGCATATTCAAACAAATCAAGTTTTGTGACACCTATGCTTTGAAGAAGAGCGACGCTTTTTTGGCGGTCGGATTCAGTATTAAAATCCTTAATAAGCGGAACACGAACCGTAATACGTTCACTCGGGACAAGCGACAGAAGAAGCGACAGATTTTCGAGAACCGTATCGTTGCTCTTGCCCGTATACGCCTTATAAATATCGGGGTTTGTATCCTTTATATCAACGAAAAAGTTATCAACGCAACGGGACGCGGTAATAACCGCTTCGCGAGGAACGTTTAGCGAGGTTTCGGTACAAATAGTCCACCTATCGCCGCAAAGCTTACGAAAATCCGCGATGAATTCGGGATAAAGAAGCGGTTCTCCACCGCCGAAGGTCACACCGCCGTTAGTCGCTACGAAGTAAAGGTCGTCTATTTTAACCTTTTCGTAAAGTGATTCGGGAGTATATTCGGTTATCTTCGTTTTTTCGGAAAACGATTGAGGATTAAGGCAATATTTACATCTTAACGGACAGCCGTAAAAACCGCAAAGAGTAGTTACGCCTTCCCCATCGGTAGCGATTCTATGTCGAACGGTCGCAATAAAGGGAGCTTTATTCATAATCACTCACGGGAATATCGCCGGCAAGCATACTTTCGATTTCGTCATCGGGAATTTCGCCGATGTTTGCGATTTCGTCATCGCTTACTGCGACCTGACCCATAGGATCCGGCACGGATGAATCATCGGGAGAAGAGGACTCGGTCGAAGAATCGTCGGGATCAAGTATTCCCGCAGTCTCGGTATATTCTTCAAATGAGCTTTCCGCGATGTTATTCGGCATATCACCCATTGTAGTGTAGTCCTCCGATTCAAACATCGAGCAACCCGCAGAGGTAAGAGTAATACCTGCGGCAAGACCCGCAACGGTAACCTTATAGCCGAGGCTTCTTCTCTTTTCAAGCTCTCGCTCGAGATAACGGACCTCGGACTCGCATTTTGGGCAGGTACCGAGGCAATCGCCCTTATATTTACATTCGCTTGTAACGTATTCTATTCCGTTTTCTTCGGCGATACGGCGGCGGATATCCTTAAGTATTCTGCAACGGTTTTTGCCTTTCATAGCTACACGACCTTTCTTGATTTGATTATACAATATCGTGAAGTATATTGCAAGAGGGTTTCTCCTCTCATAAATACAAGTACGTTTTCGCCGAGAAATCTTACAAAAAAGGAAAAACTTTAGGGATTTTTCGGGATAAGTTGGAAAAGCTATTGACTTTTCCTTCCAAAAAAGTTAAACTGTAACCGCAGAGAAATTTTGTATTAAAGGAGATTTAAAAATGCCTCTCGTATCTACTAAAGAAATGTTTGAAAAAGCCTATAAGGGCGGCTACGCTATCGGTGCGTTCAACGTAAACAACATGGAAATTATCCAGGGTATCACCGAAGCTGCTAAAGAAGAAAACGCTCCCCTTATTCTTCAGGTTTCCTCCGGCGCAAGAAAATACGCTAACCACACCTATCTCGTAAAGCTCGTTGAAGCTGCAATTCAGGAAACCGGTCTTCCTATCGCACTTCACCTTGACCACGGCGATACCTTCGAACTTTGTAAGTCCTGCATCGACGGCGGCTTCACCTCCGTTATGATCGACGGTTCTCACCATTCCTTCGAAGACAACATCGCTCTCACCCGTCAGGTTGTTGAATATGCACACGCTCACGGCGTATCTGTAGAAGGCGAACTTGGCCGTCTCGCAGGTATCGAAGACGCAGTAAACGTTTCCGAAAAGGACGCTTCCTTCACCGATCCCGATCAGGTTCAGGAATTCGTTGAAAAGACCGGCGTTGACTCTCTCGCAATCGCAATCGGTACTTCTCACGGTGCATACAAATTCAAGCCCGGTCAGAAGCCCCAGCTCCGCTTCGATATCCTCGAAGAAGT
>JAZRLT010000217.1:0-12755 GCA_045646995.1 Eubacteriales bacterium
TATGGTTTTGTCGGTCTCCTTGCCGTCGGCCTGCTCGCGTACGTGCTGGTCGGTAGCGTAAACGTATCGATAACCGCTTTTTAGTGTTATAAATACCTCGCAATTATCGACGCCCTTGAGCTCTTTTATGAGCGCCTCCGCTTTTTCCTCGAGGCTTTTGGTATATTCCTCCGAGGTTATTACTGTTTCGGTTATACCCTCCGTACTTTCGCTGTCCGGCGATGAGGGCATAATCATAAGAATCAGACCTGCGGCGAGACCTATCGCAATAATGCCGAAATATTTCGTTTTGCTTACCCGTTTCAAATGCGAAATAAGGGATTCACCCTTCAATTATTTCGACCTCCCCTCCCAAAATTTCTTTTAAGAAATCCCCTACGTCGTCGGCGCGCGGATAATCCGTCGGAGACAGCACGGTCTTTATACTTTCGACGGTTGGCTCTTCGGCTTCCCAATCTATATTTATGATGCTGTATAACGGCTTTATGCCAAATTCCGAAAAAACCGTTTCGGAAATATATTCTTCGGTTTTTTGTTCGGTTATTTCGATGCTTAAGCTGTATAATCCGTTTTCGTAATTCTCGGTTTTCGGGATGATGGATTCGTTTATAAGACCGTCGATATCTCCGCTTGCGCTTTTTAACGGCGAAAGTATCATTAAGGCACAGATGAGAGCGGCGATATATTTAATATATTTCTCAAAACCTCCGCTTGCGAGCATGGCGCATACAGATCCCACGACCGAGGTGATAATAAGCGTTAAAAAATATCCCTTCAATTTAAGAGCCTCCTGTTTTTACGAATACTGCGATAGCGATAAGGCAAACCGCGCCCGAGCCGCAAACAAGTGCCAAAAGCACGTTGAGAATACTACCGAGATCGTAAAGAAGCGCGCTTTCGCGCTCACAACCGAGAGTTTTTGAAAGCACCGAGCAGAAAAGAAGCATAATTTTATTTAGAGCCACGGCAATTATCGGGGGTATGACGACTGCGAGTATGATGACGACGCCTGCCGTTCCGACCGTGCCCTTGACGACCGAAACCGACGACAGTACGGTTTTTGCCGCGTCTCCGAGCATACCGCCTATAACGGGAACGAAAACTCCCGAGGCGAATTTTACGCTTCTTGTAAAGAAAGTATCGCTCGCCGAGGCGACGGCGGTTTGGAAATAAAGAACAAAGCCCAAAAGCGTGAATATAAAGGCGAGCAACGTTGTCGTAAGACTTTTTACAAAATTAGAAATCGCGCTTAAATTTATACCCGACGGCATCGCACCGGTAAGCGCGAGTGCAAACGAGGTTCTTAAAAGCGGTAATATCACCTTCGTGCAGAGTATGGAAAGTATGTTAAGAAAAAGCGAAAGGGCGCTTGACGACGCCGCTCCCGACGCGGGGTTTCCGCCGAGCGAATAAAGAGCGGCGGTTATCGGTATAAACGACGACATAACGAGCGTGAGCGATTCCATCGCCGCAATAACGAATATAAAAAGGTTATAGAGTATCGAATAGGTCAGTCCTGAAAGCGCGAGAACCGAGATATAACTCATCGCGGCATCGACCGTTTCGCTTCCGCCGAATTTCATCGAGTTGAGCACACTGCAAAGTATGATTACAGCTATAACCGCGCCAAAGGAGGAGATCAACCCTTTCCCGTTGGCTTTTATCGAATCGACGGTTATGAGTATTACCTTTTCGAAAATATTTACCGTCTCGTCGCCGTTTCGCTCGGATTCGGTAAGATAAACGCTTTCGAGCTTGTCTGTACCAACGCTGTCGGCGATGCTTTCTTCGGTTTCTCCGCCGTAGGCAAGGGTATTTAAGCCTGTAAGCGGAAGCATTATAATAAAAATTACAGATATTAACGTCTTTTTCATTTTAATTTATCATATCCTCCGCAATACTCAATAATTGCCTTATGACGGGGATACTTATAATAACTATACCCGCCTTTCCTGCAAGCTCGACGCGCGAGGCGAGCGAGGCTTCTCCGCAATCGCGGCATATTTCGGCAGACATACGGCAGCAGATCGATATTGCCAAAGCCTTAAGCATAAGCAAAAAATAATTCCCGCTTCCGCTTTGCTCGGAAACTCCCTTTATGAAGCTTATAAAAGGGATAAGCCCCTCGAGAACGTAAACGAATATAACTATTCCTGCGACGGCGGCGGCAATATTTGCGAACTCCTGACCAAAGCCTTTTAACGAGGCTATTATGACCGCGCATGCAACCGCGAAAACGCAAACGGCAAAGGGGTTCATAGCCCGAAAACGCTTTTGAGCGTTGAAAACAGATTACCTATCTTTCCTGCAAGCATAATCATTACGATGACGACCCCCGCGACGGTAACGAAGGTCGCCTGCTCGTCGCGTCCGTTCTTTTGGAGTATCTGGCATGCGACGCTTACTATAAGACCTACGCCTGCGATTTTTAATATCAAGGATATTTCCAAGTATTTTTCGTCCTTTCGCTATAATAGTATTATTGAAATAAGAAGCCCCGAGAGAAGCCAAACGGTTTTGAGGCTTTTTTGTTTTTTGGGGAGAGTTTGTTTGAGGTCATTACGTTCGGAATCGAGAAATTCTTTTAGTGAATCTATACGCTTTAGTTGCGCTTCGAATGTAAGAGTGCCCAATTCGTTTCCGAATCGTATAAGCTCGAGTCTTGCTTCTGCGCTTACGGGAATGGTTTTCAAAGCGTCTTCCCATAAGAGCGGAGTACCTAAGCGGTGGGCGCGTAATATCGGGAGAAATCCGCGCTCCTCGAGAAATCCGTCGGAAAACGAGGAGAAGATTTCGTAGATAGGGGCGCGTTCGGCGGTTATGCGTCGCTTCATATAGGAAATAAGACTTAAAAGCGATTCGATCGATTTTATTTTGTCGGATTCGTTTTTGGCGAGTAAAACACCGATGAAATAACAAACCGCGGTTACTGTCAAAGCACCGACCCATTTCATAAAAAGTCCTCCGTTTTGCCGATACGGCATTTATATCCGCCGTCGTATTCGAGAATGACTGCGAGAGGGAAGATGCCCGAGTCGATAAGTAACTTTAGACGACCACGCTTATAAAGCTCTCTCGGGGTAGGGCAATGAGCCGAGGCAATCAGCGAAACGCCCGTGTTTTGCGCCTCGAGCACGGCGTCGGTCTCGCTTACGCTTATTTCATCGCAAATAATAATTTCGGGTGCCATAGAGCGCGTGAGAATATTTATCGCCTCGGCTTTCGGTGCGCCCGAGAGTATGTCGATCGTGCCGAGATGTTCTATTCCGACCGAAATTTCGCAACGCTCGTCCGCGACGGCAACTCTCTTGGGCTTGGTTCCCTTGCCCGACGTAAGAAGATAGGCCGCGCTCCTTAAAAAGGTCGTTTTGCCAAGCGCGGGCGGTGAGCAGACAAGCGCACCCTTCGCTCCGTTTTTTCGGTATTCCTCGATAAGCGGGATTGCAAAATCGGGTATAAAGCGGTGAAGCCGTAGGTCTATCGAAGTTATTTCCGAAAAGTCGGTTATTCTCCCGTCCGAGGTAAGTGCCCTTCCGCAAACTCCCGCTCTTCCTCCCTCGGGGAGCGGTATAAAGCCTTTTCTTATGTACTCCCCGTAGGTATAGAGCGAGCCGTTCGTAAGTCGGGAAATGACCTCGCGCATTTCGTATTCATCGGTCTTTATCGCCCGCGTGACGTTACATATAATACCGTTTTCGTCAAAAAATAAATTTCTCGCTCCGACGGTGATCGAGACGGGCGCGTTTTTTCTGATTCGTATTTCGTTTATTTCTTCAAATATTTCCCTCGGTAGAGAATGGACGGCTTGCGACAGCCGTATCGGCAGATATTTAAAAAGCGAGTCCAGCGTCCTTTTCATCGTTTCCTCTTAATCTTTTAACAAGCGTTTTTATGCGCTCGAATGCGAAAATCATTAAAACGAGCGCGAATATTCCGATATAAACCGAGCTTCCCGCAATAGCCGAGGCAATCGCTCCGTTGAGGCTTAACGTGTTTAAAACGTATCTCGCCGAAAAGCCTCCCGCCAAAGCGCATATAAGCGGTAAGAGTACGTCGGTTTTTAGTCTCGGTGCGACGGAGGTCGCCTTGTAAAGCCTTCTTCGACATAAGAAATAGGTAAAGCTGTTTGAAATCACCAAAAGCCATAAATAACCGGTTTCGCCCGTACGGGACACCATAAAAAGTATAAGTATTACGCGTAGAATCGAGTTGTATATAGTGAATTTCAGGGTTTGTACCTGCTCGCCGATTGCCTTTAAAAGTCCGTCGCTTACCGTTTCGACGTACATAAACGGGGTGACGAGCGAGAGTATTTTTATTGCGCGAGCCGTGTTTTCGTTGGGATAAAACGCTTCTCCTATCTCATAGGGAAGAAAGAAGAAAAGTCCGCCGACGGCTATTGACATTATCGAGACCGCCGACATTATCGAGGATATTCTTGAGTTTAACGGTCGTCTATCGGGAAGTATATTAAGTCGGCTTATTTCGGGGGTGAATACCGAAACGAGGCTTCCTAAAAATGCAAAAGGGAAGAATAGAATCGGAACTACCATTCCGCGTATCATACCGAATTGCGACAGCGCGGTCGAGCGGTCACCCGAGTAGCTTTCGAAAACCTTTGGAATAAGAAGCGTTTCGGCGGTATGGAGAATGCTTGTTATGTATACGGCGAGTGAAATAGGAAGCGTTACCTCGATAAGTGAGTGCAGGCTTGCTTTTCGTGTTTCGGTGGGCAACCCGACGTTTTTATGCTTACGCGAGGGTATAAATCGGAATAGGAAAAGGTAGGTAAAGGAGCACATCTCCGAAAGAGTGACGCCGATAACTATACCCGAATTGATTTTCCCGACGTCGTTCGAGCCGAGAAGAAATACGTTAAGAAACACCGCGATTATCGAAAACTTGACTAACTGCTCTAAAAGCGACGCCGAGGCGGTTATGATAACCTTCTGCTTCGCGATGAACCAGCCCTTTAAACACGCCGCAAGCGCCATAAAGGGCATACTTAACGCGAGAATACGAAGTGGTGCGGCGCATCTTGCGTCACCTAAAAAGGTCACCGCGATAAAGTCCGAAAATACAAGCATAAGCGCTGTTGCGATAACGCTTACGACCGCTGAGGCGATAAACGAATTGTTCATAAGAAGCTTCGCGTCCGCACCGCTTCGCTCGTCCTTTTCGGCGATAAGCCGAGAGACAGACACGGTAAATCCCGCTGTCGCGAAGGTCGAAAACATCGTGTAAACGCTCATAATGAGCTGATATAGCCCCATTCCCTCGCTTCCTATCCTTCCCGAAAGAAAAAGCCGTAGAAAAACGCCGACAAGCTTGTTTATGAGCGAGAAAACCGTCATCGCCGCCGCACCTTTTATGATAATTCCGATTCCGCGTTTTATATCGACCACTCCGTTTTTTGTTTTATGTGTATGTGAGGGCGTGTATCTTTATGCAAGGGAGCTCGGACAACGTGAAAAAAGATACGGATGTCCGTATCTTTCTTTAAATAATTATTGATTTAACTTGATTTTTGGAGTATAATATAATGAATACGAATTTTCATTAAAGGCATTTTTGCTTTAACTCGTCGAGCGTGCCGAAGGAATAACCCCGCGATTTCAATTCGGTTATAACGTCGTCTAAAATAAGCGCGTTGGTTTCGCTCGTCGGGTGGAGAAGCAATACCATTCCGTCGTGTGCGTTGTTAAGGATCTTTGCCTTCGATTTTTCCAAATCGGGTTGGCGGTTTTTATTCCAATCCGCGTACGCGAACGACCAAAAAACGGGGATATAGCCTAACTCTTTGCAGAATTCGAGCGTCTTTTCGGAAAACGCGCCCTCGGGCGGACGGAAGAATTTCGTCATTTCCTTTCCCGTTTCGCTTTTGTAGTATTCTTCGAGTCCGTAAAGCTCATTTTTGAAGGTGTCGAGGTCGGTTACCTTCGCCATATTTTTGTGGCTCTTCGTGTGGTTGCATATCGTGTGGCCGTCTTCTATCATCCGTTCGACAACGGACTTGCTGTTTTTTATAATTCCGGGAAGAATAAAAAAAGCCGCCTTTACGTTATGCGTCTTCAACACGTCGAGCGTCTTTTCGACGTATTCGTTGCTGTAACCCGCGTCGAAGGTCAAATAAACCGTTTTGTCGCCCTCGGGCCCGATATAAAGCGCGCCCGAATCCTTTAATATCGGGTCGTTATCGAGGATCTCGGGGCGGGAATTGCCACCCTTACTTTTGAAAAACCAATTTATCTGACCGTCCGCGGACGCCGAAAGGGAAAAGCAAAAAACAAGAATAACAGCCGTTAAAATTTTCAAGAATCTCAAATTATCACTCCTTTCAATTTAGTTTTTGAAATTAAATTTTATCTATCCGCACCAAAATTTGTTTTGAAGAAGTGATTTTGTGTTTGTTTCTTGCTCATCTTCTCCGATTTTTGCTTCTCACGATTCCGATTCTGAGCAAATCGACGAGGTTTTGTACGGCGACTCGGTCGAAATAGCCGACCGTAAGGAAAATTTTTTAAAAATAATTACCGATTACGGCTATATCGGCTGGATAAACGAAAATGCGGTTTGCGATTTTATTACGACTGCTACGCATTATATAACCGCCCCCTTTGCCGATCTGTTGATATTCGAGAGATATTTTTACGCTCCCGTTTTGACGCTTCCTTTCGGCGCGAGGGTGGAAATAATCTCGGAAGGAACGCGTTTTTTGACCTGTAATACCCCAAACGGCGTGTTTTATATCAATAAAAATCTTGTTTCGCCGATTGGAAATAATAAAAGCGAGTCCGAATTGCGTAAATCGGTCTCCGAAACCGCGAAATCCTTTCTCGGGGTTCAATACCGCTGGGGCGGAAGGACTCTGGCAGGACTAGATTGCTCGGGGCTTTGCTTTAACGCTTATCGGTTCAACGGGATAAATATCTGGCGCGACGCCGATATAACGCGTTCGCCGAATTTGAAGAAAATCGATTACAAGCGCGCAAGGCTCGGCGACCTTATCTTTTTCAAGGGTCATATTGCGATGTATCTCGGCGACGGAATAATCATCCATTCCTCGGCGTCGGCGGGAAGAGTGGTTATCGAAAACGTTGAAAATAACGACTATCTGAAAGAAATATATATTTGTACAGGAACGGTATTTGATGAATAATATTTACGTTTCCGATTTGGAAATTGAACGTCAAAAGGAAATAGCCGAATCGCTCAAATGCGAAACAAAGGGAAAAAAGGCTTGCGTCATAACCTTCGGCTGTCAGCAGAACGAAAACGACAGCGAGAGAATACTCGGTGCTTTGTCGCTTTGCGGATATGAAATAACCGACGACCCCGACGAGGCGCAGATGATTATTATTAATACCTGCGCTATCCGCGAGCATGCCGAGATACGTGCACTTTCCGAGGCGGGTCAGTTCAAGGGAAGAAAAGAAAAGGACAGAAGCATAAAGATAGGTCTTTGCGGATGTATGGCTCAGCAATCCCACCGCCGTGAGCAGATCTATAAAAGCTATCCCTACGTCGATTTCGTCTTTGGCACCGATATGCACCACCGTGTCCCCGAAATCGTAAAAGCCGCGCTTTCCTCGAAAAAACGCGTAAGCTTCGTTACCGATCTTCCCCATAATGAATTCGGTGTAATAAGCGAAGGCATGCCCGTCTGCCGTGAGCATAAATATAAGGCGTGGATTCCCGTTATGTACGGATGCGATAACTTTTGTACCTATTGCGTCGTTCCCTACGCGAGAGGACGCGAGCGCTCGCGGAAGCGCGAATCGGTCGTCGCCGAGGTGAAGAGCCTTGTTGAAAGCGGATATAAGGATATAACCCTTCTCGGTCAAAACGTCAATTCCTATAACGGCGGATGCGATTTTGCGACGTTGTTGAATGATTGCGCGTCGCTTGGCGGGGAATATAGAGTTCGCTTTATGACGAGCCACCCGAAGGACGCGTCAAGTTCGCTCATCGACGCTATCGCGGGCAACGACAATATCGCCAAGCATTTTCACCTTCCCGTTCAGTCGGGCTCGAGCAGGGTGCTAAAGCTTATGAACCGTAAATACAGCCGCGAGCAATATCTCGAAAAGGCGTTCGAGATCAAGCAGAAGAACCCCGAAATAAGCATAACGACCGATATAATTTGCGGTTTTCCGACCGAGACCGACGAGGATTTCGCCGATACGATGTCACTCGTAAAGCAGGTTGGATTCGATATGATTTATACCTTTATTTACTCTCCGCGCCCCGGTACCGTTGCGGCGAAAATGGAGGGGCAGATTCCGAGAGAGATATCCAACGAACGCTTCAAGGCGTTATCCGATATGCAAAACGATATCGCTCAAGGTCTTAACGATAAGTTTATCGGCAAAACCGTACGCGTTCTTTCCGACGGATTCAATAAAAACGGTATTCCTTGCGGAAGAAGCACCCATAATAAGATAGTCACCTTCGATAAGCCTATCCCCGAGGGAGAGTTTGTCGATGTGGTTATAGAAACCGCGGGGGCATATATGCTCGGCGGAAAAATAAAGAAATAAATTTGAAAGGAAATATTAAAAATGACTCAGGAAATGAAATCTGCAATCGAAAATCTCAAGACTGCTCTCGCAGCAAGCGAGGAATTGAAGGCGTATAACGAGGCTAAGAAGGCTTACGACGCTGACGAGGACCTCAATAAGCTTATCGCCGAATATAACGTTCAGGCGGCTCTTTTGGAGCAGGAGGGTCAGAAGTCCGAAGAGGAACGCGACAGCGCAGTTCAGGAAAAGCTCGGAGCAAGACTCCGCGAAATTTATGATTCCATCAGCGAAAACAAGTCTCTCGCAAAAATGCGCGAGGCTGAACAGGCTCTTTCGTTTATCGTAAGTGAGATCAACGCTGCGGTTCAGTATACTATCGAGCCCGAGTCGGCTAATTGTACTCACGATTGTTCCACCTGCGGCGGTTGTCATTAATCGGGCTGGGCATAATAACGCAGAACGCACAAAAAGAATATAAATATTTTTGTGTTGTTTCGGACTTGTGCTTTGAATCTAAAAAAGGGTTTGCATTAGCGGAATTATTGAATTTTTTGTGCTATGAACAAACGGAACCTCTCGCAGTACTTTTGTACAGCTTCGGATTCCGTTTGTCCATTCTGCGTCATTCTGCTGCGCCCTCACTTATTTTTCGCTACGCTCTCGATTAAAATGAAATAAGGTTTTCGGTGAAAACCGAAAACCTACCTTGCCTTTTCTCTCTTCACTTTTAACTCTTCACTTAAAACCGGAGGTTTTACAATGGCTCTTTCTCCGCTGATGAAGCAATATTTGGAAATAAAGCAGGAGCATCCCGAATGTATCCTGATGTGCCGTATAGGCGACTTTTACGAAATGTTTTTCGAGGACGCAAAATCCGCCTCGCGTGAGCTCGACTTGGTGCTTACGGGTAAGGATTGCGGACTTGAAGAGCGTGCGCCTATGTGCGGTGTGCCTCATCACGCGGTCGAGCAATATATCGCCAAGCTCGTTTCGCGCGGTTATCGCGTTGCAATTTGCGAACAGCTCGAGGACCCCGCTACCGCGAAGGGACTTGTTAAGCGCGATGTGGTTCGTATTATCACTCCCGGTACGGTTACCGAGGGCGGTTACCTCGATGAAAAATCCAATAACTACATCTCCGCCGCATATTGTGACGAATTCGGATGCGGTATCGCGTTTGCCGATATCTCTACGGGCGCGATAAGTTCGACTGAGATTCTCGGCGAGAACCTTTCTATGCGCGTTCTTTCCGAGGCGGCGGCATATTTACCGAGTGAGCTTATCTGTCTCCCCGAGTTTCCGAAGGAGATAAGCGGTTTGTTCAACTCCCGCTTCAATACTCTCGTTTCCGACGCGGAATACGGCGATTTTGCGATTCAATCGTCGATCGACGTCATAAAAGAAATTTATAATGATACTCCCGCAACGACGAGCGATTATTCGGTGCGCGCCGTCGGCGGACTTCTTTCCTACATAAAGCGCACCCAGAAAATAGACCTTTCCTATCTCCAAAAAATCAATTTTTATTCCTGCGACGAATATATGGGAATCGATTCCTCGTCGAGAAGAAACCTTGAGATTGCCGAATCTATGCGCGCTAAACAGCGTAAGGGCTCGCTTCTTTGGGCTATCGACCGTACCCGTACGAGCGCGGGCGCCCGTATGCTAAGACGTTGGCTCGAAAAGCCTCTCGTTAACGAAAACGCGATCCGTTCGAGACTCGAAGCGGTTAATGAGCTTTACGAGGACGGCGTACTCCGCGACGAGCTTCGCGAGCTTTTAAAGGGAATTACCGATATCGAGCGTTTGACTACCAAGCTCGTTTACGGTACCGCCAACGCGCGCGACCTTAAAGCGCTTGAGCGTACTATAAGATTGTTCCCCTCGATAAAGGAGCTTATCGCCAACGCAAAGACGAAGTCCTTAAAGCGTATCGATTCCGAAATAGATTCCTTGACCGAGGTTGCCGACGCAATAGGCAGCACTATTGCCGAGGAGCCCGCGATAACCCTTAAGGAGGGTGGAATCATCAAGCGCGGCTGTAACGCCGCTGTGGACGAGCTTTACGAAATGGTTACCAACGGTAAGGCGTGGATAGCCAAGATCGAGGAGCTCGAACGCGAAAAAACCGGAATAAAAACTCTTAAAATCGGATATAACCGAGTTTTCGGATATTATATAGAGGTTTCTAAATCCTTCTTATCCCAAGTCCCCGAGGACTATATCCGCCGTCAGACTCTTACTAACGGCGAAAGATTCGTAACCCCCGAGCTTAAGGAGACCGAAAGCCGCGTTATCGGCGCGCGGGATAGACTTTACGCGCTTGAATACGAGCTTTTCGTGTCGCTTCGCGATTATGTTCTTAACTCGCTCGATGCGATTAAGCTTGCCGCGAACGCTATTTCCGAGCTCGACGTATATTGCTCTAATGCCGAAATCGCGCGTGAACAGAATTATGTATGTCCCGAAATCGACCGTTCGGATAAGATTATTTTGAAGAACAGCCGTCACCCCGTCGTAGAACGCTTCCTCGATGGTGCATATTTCGTGCCGAACGATTGCTCGCTCGATTGCGGTATGAACCGTATGCTTCTTATTACCGGCCCGAATATGGCGGGTAAATCGACCTTTATGCGTCAGGTTGCGCTTTGTGTCGTTCTTGCTCAGGCGGGATGCTTCGTTCCCGCGACCGAGGCGAGAATCGGTATAGTCGATAGAGTGTTTACCCGTGTCGGAGCGTCCGACGACCTCGCGAGCGGTAATTCGACCTTTATGCTTGAAATGAACGAGGTTGCGGATATTCTTAAAAACGCAACTAAAAACAGCCTTATTATATACGACGAAATAGGACGCGGTACCTCTACCTACGACGGTATGAGTATCGCCCGCGCAGTCGTTGAGCATACCGCCAAAAAGATTGGCGCGAAAACGCTTTTCGCTACCCACTACCACGAATTGACTGCGCTTGAGGGCGAGACCGAGGGCGTCGTTAACTATAATATCGCCGCGAAGAAGCGCGGAAATGACGTCGTTTTCCTTCGTAAAATCGTAAAGGGCGCGGCGGACGACAGCTACGGTATCGAGGTTGCCCACCTTGCGGGCGTACCTGCTTCGGTAGTTAACCGCGCTAAGCAGGTGCTTCAGAATCTTATCGAAACCGGCGAAAAGCCCGTTTCTGTGAAGCGTTCCAATGACGATGGTAATATAAGCTTTGAATCGCTTTGCGAAGACCGTGTTCTCGAAAGAATAAGATCGGTCGATATCAATACTCTTACCCCTTACGAGGCAATAACCCTTCTTTATGAGCTTAAAAAGGAGCTTGAATAATTGGGAATTATTAATATATTGGATGCCCAAACGGCGAATCTTATCGCCGCGGGCGAGGTGGTTGAGCGTCCCTCCTCCGCCGCCAAGGAAATGCTTGAAAATTCAATAGATGCGGGCGCTAAATCGATAACGCTCGAGATAAAGAACGGCGGAAGATCGCTTGTGCGCGTCACCGACGACGGTAAAGGCTTTCTCCGCGAGGATATCCCGAAGGCGCTTCTCCGCCACGCGACGAGTAAGATAAGCTGCGGTGACGATATAAACGGTATCCGCTCGCTCGGATTCCGAGGCGAGGCACTCGCCGCAATCGGTGCGGTTTCGCGCTTGGATATCATTTCTAAGCATAGAAGCGAGGAAATGGGAACCCGCCTTACCGCTGATGAGAACGGAGTCGTTATGGTCGATACGGGCTGTCCCGACGGTACTACGGTTACGATGCGCGATATCTTTTATAATACTCCCGCGCGTCAGAAATTCCTTAAAAAGGACGGTACCGAGGGTGCGTCCTGCGTTGCCGCGGCGGAAAGACTCGCGCTTTCCCACCCCGAAATATCCTTTACGGTAATCGCCGACGGCGAGCGTAAGTTTATGACGGCGGGCGACGGTAAGCTTTATCCCGCTATCTATTCGGTTTTCGGACGTGAGTTCGCGAAAACTCTCGTCGAGATAAAATATGAATATAACGGAATTTCGGTCGAGGGATATATCACTACGCCCGATGCCGTAAGAGCAAGTCGCGCGATGCAAACGGTTTTTGTTAACGGCCGTTACGTCAAGAGTAAGACGGTTCAGGCGGCGCTCGAGGAAGCCTTCCGCTCGTTTATTCCGAGAGGTAAATTCCCCGGATGTGTTATCTTCGTTTCGCTCGCCCCCGAGCTTACCGACGTTAACGTTCACCCCGCGAAG
>JAZRLT010000218.1:0-4794 GCA_045646995.1 Eubacteriales bacterium
ACATAGGGCCGCCTGCCCATTCGCCGTCCGCATTCTTTCTGCGGAAGTAGATACCGAGAATGTTCTCGGAGAACTTGGTCATCATACCAAAGAAAGCGGCAACCCACATCCAGAACACTGCACCGGGGCCGCCAAGCACGATTGCCGTAGCAACGCCCGCGATATTACCCGTACCGATAGTTGCGGCAAGAGCGGCACAAAGCGCTTGGAATTGCGAGATAGTCTTCTTGTCAGCGTTCTTTACGCTCTTACTATCCTTCTTGAAAACGCTCGCGATGGTTTCTTTCCACCAATGAACCACGTGGGACACCTGAAAGAATTTTGTACCAAAGGTAAGAAGAATACCCGTACCGATAAGAAGCATCAATCCGGGGAGTCCCCAGACTGCGCTGTTAACGGCATTATTAACCGTTTCGACGATTTTTAGAAACTTTTCCATAGTTTCCTCCTTTAAATAAAAATTGACGGAGCGCAAAACACGTCCGTCAAAAAAACAACAACCCTAGTAGGTCTACTTTGTCCTTTTGCCTGAGAGTTTAGCTTTCGCTTGCACCTTCGGCCCCCGATTTAACGGGCGTCTCCAAAGCTCTGTCCGCATTCAGTTCCAAAAAGGTTCAGAATACATCGTACAGATATTAAATTATGGGGTGATTATACTACAAGAAAATCGATTTTGCAATAGAAAATCGAAAAAAAGTTGATATTTATACATTAAATAGGCACTAAAATGACTCTCGGTTAAGCAAAAAATGGTCATAAACAAGCCCAAAACTATTGACAAATCAATAAAATTATGATAAAATACGCCTCGTTGACAAACGCAGTGATGCGGAATAGTACTTAAAACCTTTCGCCTTGAGAGAGATGCCGTTCGGTGCGAGGCATCGGGAAAGCTTTAAGGAACTCACCGCGGAGCGGTCGCCGTGAAATTACAGTAGGGGCGAACGGGTTCTCCCGTCACAGAGAATGATGTGATTGCATCAGAGTGCATCCGACACGGATGAAGAAGAGTGGTACCGCGGAAAGTTAAGTTATTTAACGTTTTCGTCTCTTTGAATCGGCAAGGAGACGGGGACGTTTTTTTGTCGGACAATATTCTTCTTACTTTTTAATTCAGAAAGGGTTTTCAAAATGAAAAAAATCAACGTTTCCGACATTACTCTTAAAAAACTCGCGTCCGACCGCGAGGTTGCTTTGCTATTCCGTGAAAAGACCGCTATCGCTGTTTGCGCGGATTCCCTAGGCGCGGATACTGTTGAAATTGCGCCCATAAAGAATCCCCGCGAGGATGCTATTATATATAAAACTATTGCGAACAACGTACGTGAATCCGTTCTCGCCATTCCCGTTGGCTTTACCGTTGACAGCGTCAGCGAAGCTTTCGAATGCATTAAAGAAGCAAAGAAGCCGAGACTTCAGGTTGAGCTTCCTGTTTCTACCGTTTTGATGGAATACACCTATCACGTCAAGTCCGACAAGATGATCGGAAAAATCGCAGAGCTCGTAAAAGCGGCAAAGTCAGTTTGTAATGACGTCGAATTTTCGGCATTGGACGCCACACGCGCCGACATTGATTTCCTTATATCCGCCGTCAAAGAGGCTGAGGCTAACGGCGCAACCGTCATTACGATTTGTGACGACGCGGGCACTTCCCTTCCCGAAGAAATCGGTGCTTTGGTTGAAGCCGTAAAATCCAACGTCAGCGTTCCCGTTTACGTTCAGGTTTCCGACCGTATCAATATGGCTGTTGCTTCGGCTATCGCGGCTATCGAAAAAGGTGTAGACGGCGTAAAATGCGCTATGGCAGGTAAGGACGTACTCAACGCAGGTAAATTCTCCGACGCTATGAGTGCTTGCGCGGCAAGAATCGATGCAGAAACCAACATTAAAAACACCAAGATTCACGCAAGCATCGACGATTTGCTTAAGAGCATCAATCACGATGCATACAACTCTTCCGAGGTAAGCGAAAAGAAGAAGATACTTCTCGATTCAGACAGTACCCTCGCACAGGTTGCGCAGGCGGCAAACATTCTCGGATACGATCTTTCCGATTCCGATTGCGGAAACGTTTACAAGGCACTTATGCAGGTTTGCGAAAAGAAGGACGCAGTAGGTGCAAAGGAATTGGACGCACTTATTGCAAGCTCTGCTATGCAGGCTCCCTCGACCTATCATCTCGAAAGCTACACCACCAACAGCAGCAACCTTTCGAGCTCTATGTCACAGGTTACGCTTAAGTGCAACGGCGATATCATCAGCGGTGTAAGCACCGGCGACGGCCCTATCGACTCGGCGTTCCGCGCTATCGAGCAGTGCGTCGGATACCATTACGAGCTTGATGATTTCCAAGTACACTCTGTTACCGAGGGCAAAGAGGCTTTGGGCTCGGCAATAGTCAAGCTTCGCAACAACGGCAAGCTTTACTCCGGCAACGGAATCTCCACCGACATCGTTGCGGCGAGCATTCGCGCATACATCAACGCGCTCAACAAGATAGTCTACGAGGAGGAATAAGATGAAAATCGTATTTTCCACAAAATTCGTCAACCGTCCCTCCTTCCTCGACGTTTGCCGTTACGCATACGATTACGGATTCAAGGGCTTTGAGATATACGACGCGATAAGTGAGCGCGTACAGCATCACGACAGCATATTGCGCCGCGACAGAGTTGCAGACGCTAAAAGAAAGTTAGTCAACCGCGGTCTTGCCGTTTCGGCTTTAAGCTTCCCCTACTCTATGGAGACCGAAGAAGCAACGAGCGAAACGCTCGTCAAATACGTCGATATGGCGGCAAGCGCGAGCATTGAATACGTTATAATCCGTATTGAAGAAAAGGTTCCCTTTGAGATATTAAACGAAAAACTCGGTAAGGCTATCAAGCGCGCGGAAAGCGCCGACGTGGGAATTCTTCTCGAAACGGTCGGATATCTTTCTTATACAGAAAACGTCATTGACATTATAAATCATTTTTCATCCGCGGTTATCGGTGCTTCATGGAACGTAAGAGGAACCTATTTCGGTGCGGGCGAAACCGCAGAAGCGACGATAAAATCGCTCGGTGCATATATAAAATACGTACGTATCGGCGATATGAAGGACGGCAAGACCGTTCTTATCGGCGAGGGTGATTTACCCGTAGAGAAGCTTATCGGTGCGCTTTCCTCACTTAACTTCGAGGGTTATATTTGTTGTGCTTGGAACGAAGAGATCAACGACCCGGACATCGTTCTTACTCATTTCGCGAACTATATCGCTTCGCTCAGCCGCGACAAGAAGGAATACGACCGCGCATACTACAACCGCGACAAGACGGGTACCTTCGTTTGGAAGAAGTACGACGTTATCGAGGCGACCTTCTCGGACGTACTCGACACTATGGTCGAGAATTATCCCGACCAATACGCTTTCAAATATCCTACGCTTGACTATACCCGCACCTATGAGCAGTTCAGACGTGACGTAGACGAATGCGCCGCCGCGCTCATTTCTCTCGGCGTAAAGGCGGGGGACCACGTTGCCGTTTGGGCTACAAACGTTCCCGAGTGGTTTATAACCTTCTGGGCAACGACCAAAATCGGTGCTGTACTCGTTACGGTCAACACCGCATATAAGATTCACGAAATTGAATATCTCTTAAAGCAGTCCGACACTCATACTCTCGTTATGATAGAGTATTGCAAGGACATAAATTACAAAGAAATCATCAGCGAGCTTTGTCCCGAGTTATCTACACTTGAAGCAGGCAAGCCCTTATATTCCAAGAAGCTTCCCTTCCTTCGCAACGTTGTAACCGTCGGTTTCTCGATGGACGGATGTCTTACTTGGGATCAGATGCTTTCGCGCTCGAGTCTCGTACCGAGAGAAGAGGTACGCAGACGCGCTTCGCTCGTCAAGCCCGACGACGTATGTAATATGCAGTACACCTCGGGCACTACGGGATTCCCGAAGGGCGTTATGCTCACCCACCGCAACATCGTAAACAACGGCAAGACCATCGGCGACAGAATGGACCTTTCGACCGCTGACAGAATGATGATTCAGGTTCCGATGTTCCATTGCTTCGGAATGGTTCTCTCGATGACATCGATGATGACACACGGCGGTACAATATGTCCTATACCCTACTTCTCGCCCAAATCCTCGCTCGCTTGTGTTAACGACGAACGTATAACCTGTTTCAACGGCGTACCTACTATGTTTATCGCGATGTTCAACCATCCCGATTTCGCAAAGACCGACTTTTCATATATGCGTACCGGCATTATGGCGGGCGCAAACTGTCCTCCCGACCTTATGAGACGCGCGTCAGTCGAAATGAATATGCGCGAGATAATCTCGGTTTACGGTCAGACCGAGGCTTCACCCGGATGTACTATGGGCGAGGTCAACGAGGATCTTGACCACCGCGTAGAAACCGTAGGCAGCGCGTTCCCCGGCGTCGAATGTAAGATAATCGACCCCGAAACGGGAGCGGAGCTTCCCGACGGAGAAAGCGGAGAATTTGTCGCACGCGGATTTAACATTATGAAGGGCTATTACAAAATGCCCGAAGCGACCGCCCAGGCAATAGATTCCGAGGGTTGGCTCCATTCGGGTGACATCTGCTGTCGTACTCCCGACGGATATTACAAGGTCACGGGTCGTCTTAAGGATATGATAATCCGAGGCGGCGAAAACCTTTATCCCCGTGAAATCGAAGAATTTTATCTTACCAACCCGAAGGTCAGAGACGTTCAGGTCGTAGGCGTACCCGACGAAAGATACGGCGAGGAATGCTGTGCTTGGATAAT
>JAZRLT010000219.1:0-1830 GCA_045646995.1 Eubacteriales bacterium
CTAACACCGACAAGGGCATTATTGCAAGCAACATCGCGAAAACGAGCGTAATTGAAATTAACTTTTTCATTGTCTTTCTCCTAATCAATAACAGCTCTCGAAAATATCCTTGATTTCATCAAAGCCGAGTATTATCTGGCTTTCAACGGTACGGGATTTTCCAAAGGTGCAAAGGTCGGCAAGGCGGTCGGCGCAGTTCGGAATATTGAAATCCGAAAGTTTTGTCGGCATACCGAGAGAAGCGAAATAGTCCGCCATTTTTTCGATACCAAGCAAAGCCGCTTTTTCGTCATCAACTTCGGTCACGTCCCAAACACGTCTTGCGAATTGAGCAAAACGGCTAACGTTCGATTTATAAACGTATCTTCCCCAAGCAGGGAAAAGCACGGCAAGACCTGCGCCGTGGGCGATATGGTCGAATTCACCGCTTAATGCGTGTTCGAGCTGATGAACGGCAAGTGCATCACGGCGGAAACAGCCCGTCAATCCGTTATGCGAAAGACTTGAAGCCCACATCATATTTGCTCTTGCGTTGTAGTCTTCGGGGTTGGTCATAAGTGTTTTGCCCGATTCTATAACCGATTTAAGCAACCCTTCGGAAAGTCTGTCCGTAAGGTCGGTTTCATCAAACGGAGTGAAATATCTCTCCATAGTATGCGCCATAATATCGACAATACCGCAAGCAGTTTGGTATTTATCGACGGTATAGGTAAGCTCGGGATTGCATATCGCAAACTTGCAACGGTTAAGATCGCTGCCCAAGCCTCGTTTCATATTAAGGTCGGTATTCGTCAAAACGGCAGAACGGCTCATTTCGCTTCCTGCCGCAGAGATTGTAAGAACACAGCCAACGGGGAGAGCCTTTTCCGCCTTACCCTTGCCCGTGATGATATCCCAAATATCGCTATCATTCATAGCGCCTATCGCAGTTGTTTTTGAAGAATCAAGTACACTTCCGCCGCCAACGGCGAGGATAAGCTCAACCTTTTCTTCACGTGCAACCTTAACGGCTTCACGAACAAAAGAAACCTTCGGGTTCGGCTCGACACCGCCCATCTCGATAAACTCAACACCGTTTTCAACAAGCGAAGCAACGATAACGTCATAAAGTCCGCTTTTCTTAATACTTCCCTTGCCGTACTGAAGCATTATCTTTTTATAGCCGTAATCTTTTATTATCCTGCCGACCTCTTTTTCGGTATCACGTCCGAAAAAGACTTTTGTCGGGGTATGGTAAGTGAAATTCTGCATATTTATACCTTCTTAAACACAATAGCGCTTCTCGACGGGAGATAGCACTTGAATCCCTTCCAATCGCCGGGAGTTCTTTCTGCCGTGTAAATATATTCGCTGTCGATTCTGCCGAAGCCACCGAAAACAGCATCGTCGGTTGACATAATTACCTTATATTCCCCTTCCTCAAGAACGGGTACAAAATAGCCGTCGAAGGATTTTTCGGGATGGAAGTTGAAGGCGAAAATAACGTCGCCCTTATTGTACATTATGATCTTATCGTCCTGATGAAGCCATCTGCTCTCCGCAGGCTTTTCCATAAGGTCTTCGGACGTGATAAGATTTATCATCGCCTTATCAAAATCGTTAAGCTCGCAATAACGCAAAAGCTCGTTATCGACAAGGTTCCATTGACGGCGACAGTAGTGATAGCTCCAGCCGTTGCCCTCTCTTGGGAAATCTATCCATTCGGGGTGACCGAATTCGTTACCCATAAAGTTAAGATAACCTTCGCCCGCAACAGTAGAAGTGAGCAAACGAATCATTTTATGAAGTGCAATACCTCTGTCAACGACCATATTTCCGCCAAGCTTGTTC
>JAZRLT010000220.1:0-1707 GCA_045646995.1 Eubacteriales bacterium
TGCAGCAGAACCGTAATCACCCATAAAGAGGGTATAGGTACGGAGAACGTCTGCGCCGTATTCGTCAACAACGTCGTTGGGGTCAACAACGTTGCCCTTCGATTTACTCATCTTTTCGCCGTCGGGACCGAGGATAAGACCTTGTGCGGTACGCTTTGCATAAGGCTCTGCAACAGGAACAAGACCAAGATCATAAAGGAACTTATGCCAGAATCTGGAATAAATCATGTGACGGGTAACGTGCTCCATGCCGCCGTTGTACCAATCCACGGGAAGCCAATAGTTAAGCTTTTCCTGCGCCGCGAATTCGTCCGTGTTGTGGGGGTCGCAGTATCTCAAGAAGTACCAAGACGAGCCCGCCCACTGAGGCATGGTATCGGTTTCGCGCTTTGCGGGACTGCCGCACTTGGGACAGGTGCAGTTAACGTAGCTTTCGATTCTTGCCAAAGGCGATTCACCGCCCTGACCGGGGGCAAATTCGTCCATATCGGGGAGACGCAAGGGGAGCTCCTCGTAAGGAACGGCAACCATACCGCATTTGTCACAATGAACTATCGGAATGGGCTCGCCCCAATATCTCTGACGGTTGAACGCCCAGTCCTTCATCTTGTACTGAACGCCGCCCTCGCCGCATCCGAGCTTTTGAAGCTCTTCGATAGCGCGGCGAATAGAGGATTTTTTATCGGTAAAGCCGTTTAAGAAATCGGAATTGACCATTTCACCGCTTTCGGTATAGGCTTCTTTTTCGATATCGCCGCCCTTGATGACCTCGATAATATCTATTCCGAACTTTTTCGCAAATTCCCAGTCGCGCTGGTCGTGCGCGGGAACCGCCATAATAGCGCCCGTGCCGTAGCCCATCATAACGTAGTCTGCTATGTAAATCGGAATTTCCTTGCCGTTTAAGGGGTTGACCGCGCTCAAGCCGTTAAGCTTAACGCCGGTCTTTTCTTTAACGAGCTGAGTACGCTCGAATTCGGTCTTCTTCGCACATTCAGCGCGGTAATTTTCAACCTCGTCCATATTAGCAATACTCGAAGCGTATTTGTCGATAAGGGGATGCTCGGGAGCCATAACCATAAAGGTTACGCCGAAGAGAGTATCGGGACGGGTGGTATAAATCTTCAAGGATTCGTCCTTGCCCGCAAGAGCGAAGTTAACGAAAGCGCCCTCGGATTTACCGATCCAGTTGACCTGCTGCTGCTTGATGTTCGGGAGATAGTCTACCTCCTCGAGACCCTTTAAAAGCTTGTCTGCGTATTCGGTGATACGGAGATACCAAACGTCCTTGGATTTTTGAACGATGTCGCTGTGACAGATATCGCATTTACCGCCTTGAGAGTCCTCGTTAGAAAGAACGACCTTACATTCGGGACAGTAGTTAACGAGCGCGGTATCGCGGAAAACGAGACCGTTTTCGAACATCTTGTGGAATATCCATTGAGTCCACTTGTAATAATCTACCTCGGTGGTGTCAACGACTCTCGACCAGTCGAATGCAAAGCCTACGCGCTTAAGCTGACTTGTGAACTTTTCGATATTCTTGTCGGTGACCGCTCGGGGGTGCATACCCGTTTTTATAGCATAGTTTTCGGTAGGAAGACCGAACGCGTCAAAGCCCATGGGGAACATAACGTTATATCCCTCCATACGTCTCTTACGCGAAACGACCTCAAGACCCGAATAAGCCTTGATGTGTCCGACGTG